>CALLVC010000500.1 GCA_938010785.1 uncultured Saprospiraceae bacterium | reverse complement strand
AATTTTTAGCTTGAATTTTTTCGATAGTTTTCGCCAAAAAATCAATGCATAGCACCCGCTACGGATTTATTTTTTGGTAAAAAATAGCGGAAAAAGGCTGCTAAAAATTACCCGATTAATTGAGCTGCATTACTTAAGTACTTGGAAATTAGTTTTCCTCAACTAATGTAGCGCTTTTTTGGAGAAGTCATATGTATTGTTATATTTTTGGAAGATTAGTTATAAAAATTTATTTAATATACTTGATTCTCTAGCTATTTAATTCCAATTGTGAATTAACTAAAATCTGGTAGCACAGGACCCGCCTGAATGCGCAGCGGGCAGGTTTATCCTGTCCCGTTACAAGGTCTTTAGACCTTATTTTACATTTTACTAAAAATATTACGTAGCACCGACCTAAAGGTCGCTGAACAGGACATGCTAAAGCGCTGTGCTACCAGTTTTTAGTTAATTACCTCCTTCCCCACGGTAAATAATGAAGTTAGAGAACTTTTGAGGATTATCAGGATGCCGTAAGATGGTATTGAATAATAATTTTGCACGATCATTATCTGGACCTTGATAAATAACAGAACCATCTAAATTAAAATCATCATTCGTATACCTATTACTGATAAAGTTAGGTAGAAAATCTACATTTCCTTCATCTTGCAATACATGTAAGAACATGTAAAAAATATCATTATTCGGACCTTGATAAATGACCTTTCCATCACTATTCAAATCTCCCGACCACAAGGACTCTAGATTATCTATTTTTATACTAGGATGATTCCCAACAACAGGCGTAAAGGCAAAAGTAAAATCGACAAAAGGAATATTAGTTGGGGTAAAAGTTTCTGTATTTAAAGTAATCATTCCCAAGTGGTTTCTATGTCGAACCGACACAAAATAATCACCGACTCTTGTGTTTGAAAAGAGAATGATAGAATCTCCTTTGGCGGTTACTATATCTCCATCACATTGAATTAATGCTGATTGAGTAGCTACTACATTTTTAATATCATTCGCATCTCTTAATTCAACAAAAACCCAATCTACAATACCATCCGCTCCATCTATAGTTAGTAAATTGGCATCCATCACTTCTCCTCCACCAGAACTAACGTGTTCAAAGAATGGCATCTGAGTATAGGGTTCCTCTAATGGTAAAATACCTTTTTTACGCAAATCATCTCGCATTAATCCATTTCCTGTATTATTAAGCATCGCACCTTGTAGTATAGACTTCAATTGTAGGGAAACTCCTTGACATATAATCTCTTGACTGTAGCTAGTCGAATTTCCGCATTCATCTTCTGCGGACCAAGTTCGGGTAATCACCTTCGCTGCATCAATAAAAGTGTCTTTTTCTGTATAATTGATAATTACACTTACATCACAATTATCAACCGCTTTAAAATCGACACCAATATCTAAACTATCCGTACCATCATGACAATAAGTTGGTGATTCTAATGGAATACTTCCTTCTACAACCATGTAGGAAACTGTTTCATTTGCATGGCTCCCATCTAAGTAAGCCCATTCTTCTACTTTTACTTGAAAGCTATTTAGCCCTACATTTTGTACTCGAACGATTGACGGGTCTGCCCCATTAATACTTAAACTATTCGCTATAATAACAGGGTTTGCATAGGTGTTATTTAACGTAATCGTTTTCCATGTATTATTTATGGTAGTGGTACCTACTTCTCCTAAGAGGATTCCTTTTTCATCTCTTAAATCACCAATTTTCTCTAGGGCTAAATACCCAACTTGTTCGTCAAGATGGGTTGATTCTGTATCATCAGAAGTTTCTTCTTGAACCATTAGGACTACGCCACTCGTGGTTAAAATATCATTTCTAATTGATGCAGGATCTTCTTCGTTAGTCGTCTGGGCACTTGTAAACAAGGCTGGAGTCGCTGCAAAAGAATTTTGAAAAGTAACAACTTCAGACGTGTTTGATAATAGCAAAGAATTCATTTCAAATTGATAATCCGTACTTTGGATTCCTGCTTCCATAGCAATCCAAGATACACTTTCTCTAGCAAGCTTATTCGTATTTGCTTCTTCTGCAGCAATTCTTAATTCAAACTGAGATACGGAGACATTTTGAATTTGAGCAACAACTGGTGTCAATCCATCATTGGTCGTAACTTGGTGAAGAATAATAGGCTTCGTATCAAAATCAATTGGTAAACTGACTGTTTTCCAATTTCCACTAACTAATTCCATAACTCCCGCTACCATCCTTTTCCCATTAGGTAAGGTATATATTCTATAAATATCCGGCGCTATAAGGTCTTGTACTTCAATTATCTGTGACGCAGAGGTAAAATTGCCACATTGGTCAATAGCCGTCCATGTCCGAGTAATCGTATAGTCATATAAAGAACACCCATCTTCTCCTTGCGTATCCACTTCTTCAACATCTAAAGAAATTCCAGGACAATTATCTAAAGCAAAAATCTGTGGAGGTAAAGGCACTACTTCATCACAACTAATGGTATCATTATCTGGTATATTCTGTAAGGTAGGTTTACTAACATCTGCAAAATCTAGATATACCGTTGCGTATGCACAACAAATATTTGACGCATCACAAACTTGATAAACAAACTCATCACTAATACAGGTTGAGGAATTTCCTGTATAAACAAATGTACCGTTTGCCCCCATGGTTACCCTTCCTCTGGATGGATTAGAAATAACACTATAGGTCTTGTCTTCATAATTTGAATCATTCAACGACACACTACCTTCATATTCTACACCTGAACAAGTTGGAATAGAATCATTAACCGCAACGGCAGCAGCACAAAGCTCTTTAAAACCAAAATCAAAACTATAATCATTTTGTCCATTTGCTCCTGTTGTTAACTCGATTGTAGGATAACCTGTAATTGTTATAGGATGCCCATAACTTGGATTACCTATAACGCCATCAGAATCATTCTCATCCGTATAATTTCCATCACCCGTATTAGGTACGGTTAAATCAAATACAAAGCTAAGCGCCCCACTAGTTGTATTAAATTGACCACCTCTTCCAACTACGATGTAATAAGTAGTATTCGGCGTCAATCCTCCAAATCCACTGATGTTTTCGTTGAAATAATAAGCTCCATCTGCATCCGTCACAACAGAAGTCAAAGAATCACCCGCAGCATTAAATAACGTTACGTTTACTCCCGCAAGCCCTACTTCATATAAATCTTGCACCCCATCTTCGTCAGAATCTAGCCAAACATAATTACCTACCTCTAAGCTTAAATCAGCACAATAATTTTTATAAATATCTACATCGCTATAAACATATTTATCAGCATTTATCAAATCATTATCTAAATCTACTAAAATACTATTGGCAATATTTCCTCCTGTGGAAGGTGTAAATTGGTATCCATAAATATAGTCCCCATCTCGACTAGCGACGTGTAGTGCGTCACCAGTAGCAAGAATAAAATCATCATCTCCAAAGATAGTATTTCCTGAAACTCGTTCGTAGGCCCAATCAATACCTCCACGGCTATTTCTACCCTTATAATCTACTATATTCCCTATATCGTATTTACCTTGACTATTACTAGCATAAGTAGGTTCTGACATCCATCCTCCAGCAACTTTCTGATATTCTTTTACCGAACCTGCATGAGCGGAAGTAGATAATTGACCTGTAGAATTATTTTCAATAATCGAAAGTTCGGATAATAATAGACGGTCTCCTGCACGATTAAAAGCCATATCAGCCGTGGGTGTAGTCAAAGACATAGTGGGCGGTACAGGATTGTAAGGTACTGTTATTTCTAATTGGTCCGTAGATGCAATAAAGTCACCATTTAAATCAAGTGCTACAGAACGTATCGTATTGTAATTATTATTAATGTTTTCATAAGTACTATTAAACGTCGTATGATTAGACCAAACAGCATAATACAATCTCTTTTCAATTGGATTGAAAGCAATTCCTAGTATTCTATCTCCAAGATTTGGCAATTGACTACTTATCCCGTTATCGACAGCTAGCGGGTCATAACTATTCAACACAACACCATCAGTATTTAATCGATATATTTTTCCATCATCCATATTAGTTATCAATAATTGCTCATTAATAACATCAAAATCAATCGCTCCTAGACCAAGCGTTCCTGGAAGTTGGGCAATTCGAGTAACGATACCTGTTTCTGGATTGATTTTGAAAACTTTAGGCGCTATATTTTCTTCAAAAAGTACACTAGAAATATTAGCCCCATCCCCATAAAGCGGAGATGCTACCGCATAGATAGTTCCATCTCTTGGGTCAATAGCCATAGAGAATATTTCTTCTCCCTCAAAGTCACTCGTCTCCCACATACGAATAGTGGGGACATTACTATATTGATTTGTATTTCGATTAGCAGGCGTTTGCCAAAGTGTCCCTAATTGAGTAATATCTTTTATGGCTAACGTAACATCATCACCCGCTGGTAAACAGGCTACAACAGAATATCCATTTTGGAGAATAGTACTATTAGTTGCCTTACAAGCGTTAGTAATTGGATTCAATAAACCTAAAGTAGTTGAACAACTTGGCGCATCAACATATTGGACAGTTGTACCCTTAAAGGTACTTCCATTAGTTGGATACATCCCTGAAGGAATTGCCGTGAATTCTAATTTAAATTTATCTCCATCCGTTAAATCAGCGAATTCAAAAATCCCAATATTATTCGTCAACGTTTGTCCAACCGTAGCTCCTATACTATCTGTAGCAGTCACCATAATACCTTCTATGCCCGGTTCCCCTACATCTTGCAAACCATCTCCACTTAAGTCTTCAAAGACGACACCACCTACATGGCCACTGCCATTTGTACAAGGTCTATTTCTTTCTTTTCCATCAGGACAAGGTGCAGGCGCATCATAGTAAGAATCAACCCCACAACCATTTCCACCAGTATAAGCTATTGTCAACGGATTGGTACTATTATCCGCAGCTATTACAAACTGAACAATATGTGGAGAAGTTGCTCCTCCGACTATATCTATAAATTCAGTATTATTAGGAGTAGTAACATTGATTCCTTCACCAGCAGGTGGATTGGACCAAGAAACTTCTATAGATATAGTTGCTTGGTATTCACTACCCGTTAAAACACACTCAGAAAAAGATAAATCTGTAATAGCTATAGATTTACAATCTGGGTCTTCGCAGTCCGTTAATCCATCTCCATCATCATCTATATTATTGTTACATATTTCTTCGGGTTCTTCATAACAAGAAGCATCTAAAAAAGCATAAATATCTGCCTGCATTGGTGAGCCGCTCTCTTCAATTTCAAACCAAGTAGATAAACCAAACGCACAATTACTATCATTACTATTACCTCCATAGCCAATTTGTAATCGATAATTACTAGCAGCACTATTGATGGTCAAGGTCCGTCCTGAATTGCAACCTAATCCTGTTAAAGTTCCACTGACCTCCCAATAGTCTAAGTTATTGGTACTGCAATTAGTATGCACATTGGCAGTTCCTCCAGCAGCTTGTAGCTCTGCCCAACTTTGTTTATTAGAAAGGTTTAAGGTCAAATACCAAGCGTCATCTGCACCACAAGGGGACCCAGTACAAGTACCACCATCCCAATCCGCATCGAATCCATCAACAATTTTTCCTGCGATAGTTGCTGTTCCATCACCATTATTCGTAAAGTTCAAATCATTATCTAATGTATAATCTAACCAACTACAATTATTTCCCACTTGGTCAAGCGCAAATCCAGGATACATATTTGTTACAGAACAACTACTTGAACTTAAATTTGAATTTGAATTTGAACAAGAATTGACCATACATAAGCTAGTATTGTCTAATAAGATTCCATTATCCTGTCCATTACGTTCAGAAATAAGAATGTCAATATTTGCTGTATTTGCCGGAGCTGTTAAATTTCCTTCAAATTTGAAAGCAAAAGAAAGATTTTCCCACGTTAAATTATTCCAACTTTGATTAGCTGTAGCAGTTCCTAATGGAACACTAATAAATTTAATACTTTGCTTGGCGTTATCTCTAAATATGAAATCTATGGATGGTTGGGAAGTAGTTGTTCTTCCGTTTGGAAAATCACTATTAAAAGATGCCCAATCCAAACAGACTTGATAAGTATCGCAATCATTAATTTCCTTTCCATCACCAAAAGTATATGCCTGAGAAAAGCACACAGGGCTATAAACATCACTATTTAAATAAACGAATCTATTCCCATCTGTTGCTTTATCACTTTCTACCCATTTTGCATAAGCATATCCCCAATAATCAAGTGGACGGGGAAATTCATTAGTAAGGTTGGTCGCAAGAACACCTGTTACAAAGGTTTCTGAGCCAGTCCAAGTTCCATTTTCAAAACTTGGGTTATCAAAAAGATTAGGTCCTGCACAGGAGATACAAGTAATTGAACTTGAACAATCTGCATCTTCATTATCAACTAACCCGTCTCCATCATCATCAATATTGTTATCGCATATCTCAGTGATACAAGCTTCCGAAAATCGAACATTATCAATAAATACATTATCCGTACTTTTAGCCAAATGAAAAATAAGTGCAACGCCTCCAGTATTCGTTTCAGGAGCAATAAACTTAAAAGAATAAGTCTGCGGTTCAGTAGTTAGGCTGACTTCTTGACTTCCATAGGTTGTAACAGTCCCTGTGTTTCTTTGTACTGCGGCTACCATATCTCGTTCAGCAGTTGCCTTGGCTTCAAAAACTACCTGATACTCTCTTCCTACGACAATAGATTTATTTTCTTGTAACAGTTGAATATTCCATGCTAAGCTAGTAGCATTTGTGATATTAACAAAAACAGAATTTGTTCCAGATAATTGATTGCTATTATCAATATTCCAACTGGCACTAGCAGCCGTGCTTCCATCAACATCAAGTCTCCAGTCATCTGTTCCATTATCAAATTCTTCATTAGTCAGCAAATTTGTACAACTAGTAAGTGATTCATCATAAGTAATCACTAATAATGCTGCTGCGGTAGCTGCTCCGTTATAACTTTCCGTTGTCCGTTTGCCTGTGCCCTCAATCTTAATCGCTAAATCGTTTCCACTAATCCAGCCATTTCTATCTACTATTTCTTGAATAATTGGAGCAATATCTGTAGATTCATATTTACCACCAACAGCCCATGTAGGTAAGTTGTTACATGTAACAGATGTTATTGTCTTGACCCTATTGGAAATATCTTTGGTTGCTGTCGAAAATGTATTTGCATTATCTGTTGCCTCTCCATATATAGTTAGGTTAGTGGTTTCACTTCCCGTCTCGTCTCCTTCAAACTCTACATAAGCACTAACTATTCTTGCTCTTTTAGGAATGGCAATATTGGTAAATCTCAACCCCACTAATTGCGCTTCAGATTCTACACCTAATTCCAAATCTGCATTAGCGATATCTACTAAACCTTCATTAATACCATCTAATGCTATATCTTCTTCTGCATCATCCGACCCCACAGCAATTCCACTATTGATAGTAGATGAACTTGATGAAAATTCTTGATGAAGAGCAACCCAATTATGAATCGTTTTTCTTTCTTGTTGGCTATTTTCTAATTCTACAATAACATCTTTTAAGAGTGCTTTTGAATAATTTTGAATCTGTTTTGAAAAATAACTGGAAGCTTGCCAATTATTGGTTTGAATATTTCCAAACGAAATATTAATGGAAAACACCAATAAAAAAAAGGTAATAACCAACTTAGAATGGTAGGAGAAAATAGTGTTTGAAAGGTTAGTTTTGTTAAAAAACAATACTATGCTTTCCTTGGTGTAAAAGGTTAGTCGCATATTATCTCTCTTTGTGTTTAAGTTCTGAAATGTTTGTTCGCGAGGGGAAAAGGGATATTTTATTAAGTTGTTTTCAGTAAAAACTAAAATGTAATAAAGGGGAAGAATAAAATACTGGGGAATAAAAATAGGGGATGGATTATAAGTACAGCAAAATTTGTGCCGCTTTATGTTATGTATTTATCTCATTTATAACAAAAAAATATCCCTGCCTTAGAAGGCAGGGATATCATAAACTATCAAAATAATGATATTTTATTTCTTTTTAAATTGATTTAAGTAAACATTTTAATCTTTAGTTCCTCTTTTAATAATGCTACTCATTGGTATACAAGTACCTGTAGCACAATCAATTTGAATCAAATAATCTTCTATCTCTCCAGATTCTACTCTACCATAAGGGCTCATATCTGGTGTATGGCTTAGCCTAAAACGTGCACCAATAGGTACATTATCAGCAATTACCGCTGGTACGGCTACCGTAATAAAAGTAGGAAAAGCTGTCGTGCTATCATCAATATCAACGATTATCTCTCCTGCATCTAAGATACCATCTCCATTCCAATCTATCCAGCCTTCTAAATAGGCTGTTGTACCAGTTCCATTTATTACATCAATAGGTAACCTAATTGTTCCTCCTGGAACAATATTCAAAGTTGGAAAGAAAGTAATTCCATCTTCATCATCTGGTAAAGCATCATCATCATCTCCTGTTGCCATTCCATCTGGTGTGGCATCTGTTTCGCTGTCAATATTATCTCCGAGTGATAACATTGGTACGATATAATGATAAGGTCCATTATCTGCTAATGTCGTTTCATAATCAGGACTCAAACCTGTAATACTAGCATCTGGTAAATCTCCAAAATCACATTCTGGCACATTAATGACTGCTTTGTCTGTTAATTCAATCATACAACCATCTCCTGTACTTGCAAAAACATTATAAACGACACTATCTGTTACTGGGTTAATTGTAAAAGTAATAGTTCCTCCATTTCCATTCATAGGAGGGAATGCATTACTATCATCCTCATCATTTCTCAATTGATAGCTTACTCCCAATTCTGTATTATCAATCATAATACTAACCGACGACCCACTACAGACTGTAGCATCAGTAACTGTAGGTGTAATCAATGGTTCTGAATTAAACGTAATATCTACCATATCACTTACTGCTACACAAGGGCCTGCTCCGTCTGGGTCTGTTGTTGTCCAAGTCAACGTTACCGTTGTCCCTTCTTCCCCCGCTGTTGGCGTATAAGTCGTTGTTGCCATCGTCGCATCTCCGAAGGTGCCTGCTCCGCCTGTCCAGGTGCCTGTACCATTGGTTGTCGCTGTTAGATTAACTGGCACATCACCACATGCTATGTGGTCCATACCTGCATTTGCTGTTGGTAATTGATTTACTGTTATTTCAATTTCCTCAAAAGGTTCACAACTACCATTGTCAATAGCTGGATCTATAATTGCATATACAAAATACGTCCCTGGTGTAGTTGGAAAAGAACTAGGTGTAATACTAGCAGTCCCACTACTCGGAGTAGCTGTCCCTAAAGACGTGCCTCCAGTGTACATATTATTACCTGTCTGAGCAGAAGTAAAATAGACAAAGTGTATATCATCAGTTGTACTTGTTGTTACACTCAATGTACCCACAGCATCACCTGAACATATAGCAAAGTCGGCTGTAGGATTTGTAATAGTTGGACAGATATAAATAACCTCTACATCATGATCATCTTCATCTGTACTTGCAACACCATCACCAACTGTTCCCTGTCCATCACCATTTACATAATCATCGGCAGCACTATTAGATGCACCTCCGGGGTCATTATTCGTTGCATCTGGCGCAGAGTCAATATCTCTACTATCCGTACCACTAGTATCTCTAGCGGAACTAATCTCGGCATAATTAAGTAAGCTATCTACGGCCGTAGGTGAAGATACTGTTAAAGTAATATCTACCGAAATCGTAGTATTTGGAGCTAAACCATCTGGGGCTAATTGTCCATCAGCTATAGTTAATAAAGTATCATTACCTCCCCAATTATTAGTATTATTCACCATTCCAACTGGAATATAATCTGTTATTTCAATACTATCCGCATAATAGTCTCCTTGATTATGAACAGTAATTGTATAGGTCACATCATCCCCAGGCATAACATTAGCACTTTGACCGCTGGCTAATTTTTTATCTAAAGCTAAATCAAAACAAGCATTCTCGATTTCAATAGGGCAACATGAGCCTCCACTACAATTTGTTAATATATTATCTGCATTAAAAGTATATTCACCTGGCTGCGTTGCTTTATATACTTGTGAAGTCTCCCCGACTATATCAACTCCATCCATTGCCCATTGGTAACCATCATAACCTGTCGGTGCAGTTAGCACAATAGTATCATTAAAATTAGTACAAATTTTAAAAGGAATAGACACACAAGAAGAAGTATAATCATCATCTGTGATGATGCCATCATTAGGTTCAGAATCAACATCAAATCCATCCATCGCATAAACTTCTGCTACATTATAATGCACACCAGGAGCATCTAACCTAGCCGTCAGTATGAGTTTGACAGAATCCGTAAAGGAAGACATTAAATCCCAAATACCCGTACTAGAAGTATAATTTCCAATAGCTGGCACAGCAGAAACATAAGTCATATTAGCTGGTAAAAGGTCCTTGACCATTACACCTGATAAAACTGTTCCTCCTTCATTATAAAGTGTAATCGTAAAAGTGACTTCATCTCCAACACCTGCACTATCTACGTCTGATACAGAAGCAATTTCTAAATCATGCTGCGCTTGCGTTTGATTTATAAAAACAGAAAGAAAAATAAATAGCAAAAGAAATTTAACTATTTTAAAAATAGCAAATTGACTCCCAGTATCTGGAAGATTGAGGCAAAGTAATACAATTCTCATTTTCTCTAGTAAGTTTTGACCGTTCTTTAAAACGCCATATTAGTGACAGATTATCTGTCATTCTAATTGACACTTTCTACGCTGCCATCAATTGAATCTAAAAATATTCGTAAATGACAGGAGATGATATTAATTAAATTGAAACATTCATCAAATTACTAGCAGATGGAAGCAATAAATTCCTTGAAGTTTTAATAACTTCTAGAATAGCTCTCTTAATAGTATTTAATTATAGCGTTTAAGTTTAGCCTTTATTTTGGATGTAAAAAGGGAAAAGTTTGAAGAATTTTCAATAAATAAGTTAGTTACCTACGTTGTGTAGGCTTTTATAATGCAAGTTGTAGTTAAATGCAATCGTTGACAAGCAAATAAAAGTATCTTTTGTGACAGGCTTCTTAATTCTAAAAGAAAAAAATTATAACAGTACTACGTAAAAAAGAGGAATTACAACTTATGCAATTCCTCTCTTCAATTATTAGACTTATTATCTCTTTTCAATCTTCTTTTTATAAAAAACTATATCCTAAATCGATTACTATCTAATTTTAAAACTAAACCCATCATGAGAGAAAAAATTAACAAAGAGGACCCTCCTTTGCTAATAAATGGTAAGGGAATACCAATAATTGGCACTAAACCCATCGTCATTCCAATATTGATAAAAAAGTGAACAAAAAGAATACCTGCTATCCCATAGCAATAAAAACGAGAAAAATTAGAGCGTTGTCGCTCAGCTATCATGACCAAACGATAGAGTAATAAGAAAAATAAAACCATAATAGAAAATGAACCTGCAAAGCCTTGCTCCTCTCCTATGGTACAGAAAATAAAATCTGTGAATTGTTCTGGTACATATTCTAATTTAGTCATTACGCCTTGTAAGAAGCCTTTTCCTTGAGCGCCTCCTGAGCCAATTGCCATTTTCGATTGCAGTACATTATACAAAGCGCCTCTAGGGTCACTTTTTTCTGGATTTAACCAAACATTGATTCTTTCTTGTTGGTGCTTTTCTAAAATATTATTAAAAAAGTAATTCGCTGTAAAGACTAAAGCACTACCTGCAATCAACCCTCCCGCACAAAGCATTACAATTCGCTCCTTTCTATTTTTCCATTCTAAAAAACCATAAACTCCCAGAAAAACTAAAGCTAATGGAAGTGCATATTTCAAGAGTTCTATTTGCGCTAAATACCAAGCTCCTCCAGCTACCGCTATAGCAATTATTATTGCTTCCCTTTTCTTTTTAAAACCAATAGATAGGGCCAATAAGGCTACTAACGTTAGACCTAGCACTATATTCAGCGCAGGATACATCAATGCCAAAATAAATACTGTTGCTACAAAAGCACCGACTATATAAATTGTAGAACTCAAGCCAGCCCGATATAGCAAAATCATAAAAGAAGTGAAAACTAAAGCTGACCCCGCATCAGATTGCAATAGAATCAATAACATAGGTACGACCATTAACCCAACTGCAATTACTTGGTGTTTTAGCTCCCGCATGGAAGTACTAAATGAACTTAAATAAGTACTTAATGCTAGACAAGTTCCAAATTTGGCAAACTCTGATGGTTGGAAAGAAAATCCTCCAAACATAAACCAGGACCTTGCCCCATTTATTTTTGGACCAAAAAAAAGCACTAAAATCAATAATACTAGCCCTGCTATATAAAAAAGGTAAGAAAAAGTCTGAAAAAATTTCCAATCTATAAAATACAATAAAAACATAGCGACGAAGGATATTCCTATCCAAATCGTCTGACGGCCTACTGGCCTACTCAAAAAATCACTAATCCCATTATATCCATCTTCATATCCGACTGTAAAAATCATCAACCAACCTACCATCACCAAACATAGATAAAGGGAAAAGGTCATCCAATCTAAACCACGATTTGTACCAGTTGGCGTAAATTTCATTTCTTTATTGATAAGGGAAAAATGCTCTGATTATTCCTAATCTTTAAATTCGAGCATTTAATAATTCACTCGTATTGATTTTATCTTTTGCTAGATAGGCATCTGGGTAATATATCTTAAGACTATTTAATGTCCTGGTCGCATCTAGTTTCGTAGCAAATGCGCCTGCTCTTAAGCGATACCAAGGACTAGCATGTACCCAATCTACAGGCATATTCGGATAACGATTGATAAATGTCCCTCTTGCTCCTTCTAATTTACTTCTATCCGTAGTAGAAAATAACTGTATTCGCCAACCATCTATGGTTAAAGTAGCCCGATTCAACTCTATATGCTTTTCTACTAATTGAGTGATTCCTGGTGTCTCTTTAATGATAACATTTTGACTATATGCCAATGATGTTATAAACAATAATGTTACTAAGGTGATAATAATCTTTTTCATAGTAATAATATGTTGGCTAAAATTCTAGATTTATGCTCAAAGTTAAGGACAAAGCAGTTACCGTAAAATAAAAACCTCTTTTATTTTTGTCAACTATCGTTTGGATTAGGCTTTTAGAAATTATAATGCGACTTTCTGAATCAAATGAATCCAAAAAATCGCATTA
>CALLVC010000499.1 GCA_938010785.1 uncultured Saprospiraceae bacterium | reverse complement strand
AGCTTGGGTTTTCGGCTAATGGGTAGAAAAGCCTTTAGGCTTTCCCGTCACTAGCCTTTAAGCTAGCAAGTCAATAGACCTAAAGGTCTTAGACAGGAAAGCCTAAAGGCTTTTCTACCGATTTATCCTAACTTTAATAATGCGGCTACTACTTCCGAGTAGGTACTGCCTGTAGTAATTGACGTTTTTTTAGTATCATTCAAGGTCAACACAAATTTCCCTTTGGGTTGATTATGGGAAATTAGACCTAAGTGACGATTAAAATGTAATACACCAAAAGCAATTAAGTACATTAGAATCAATAGTAGGATACTCGACTTTTTCATATCACGAATTTAAGGCATTCTTTAAAAAAGAAGCAATCAAACTTGATTACCTTTTCACAATCACAAAGAAATACCCAATCCGACGCTAAATCCATCACTTTCCGACGAACTGCCCATTCCAAGCGTGAACTGCCCATTCTAATACCGTGAGTTTTTCACGTCATTCAATAAAAAACAACACCCCAATCTGCAAACCAAGTATATCTACTGATGAAGAAGAGACCAAATCAAAGGCATCTAAGCTGTCTTCAGTAATCGTATAAGCTTCCTGTTTTTTTGTATAAAAAGAGCTTTCGCCACCTTTCAAATAGGTCGCTCGGATGTCTAACATACTACGCCATCCCTTATCAAAAGGAATCAAAATACCAAAAGAACCACCATAACTAGCACTCCAAGATTTATCATCAACGAAGCGTTCTAATGGATTATCATCTATTTCAGGGTCTACTAATCTGGTAGCAGTAAAAAAATGATTAAAGCCAAATTGTCCACTCAAATAGGGTTGGATAGGAAAAGTCATTTTAGGTTCAAACCGTAGCATCAAGTGGCTACTCCACAATACAGAATTCGTTTTCCACTTTAAATCAAAGCCTTGTGGGTCCGTAAAGTCATATACTTCATTGCCAAAATTAGCAAGGGAAGAGGCAAAGCCTGCATATAATGGCGATTGATTTAAGTTGACCAAATATTCCAATTGTCCTCCATAGCCTGGTTGGGTCATGTTTTCACCAAAAGTACTTTGAGGTAATAAAGTTTGGAAAGAAAGGCCAATAAACATGGGGTATTTAATTGGTATAATCTCTTCTTCTTCTTCTAACCATTCGGCATCCTCTTGTGCATGCATAGTAAAGGAAAAACAGGCACAAAGCATTAATAGTAAGATGGATTTTTTCATAACCAGAGATTTGTAGCGTCAAATTGATTTGGATAAGCAAAATAACAAAAACTATAAAAGGATGCCGTTAAATTTTGTTAAAAAGAAGTTTGGTTTATGAAAGAAATAGCTTTCTTCTAAAATAGAACCTCTAAGTAAATATTGATTTATTAGGACATCGAGTCCTAATAAATCAAAAAAGGGTTTTTAAAGGGTGAGCTAAAGATAGATTTTTAAAGAAAATCTATCTTTAGCTCACCCTTTAAATCCCTTTTTACAAATTTTGCCGTTCGATACGGCAGAATTTGTTAGGAAGGTCTAGTTAAGCTTTTTTATAAGAAAATCTTTACATTCGTAAGATGAAAAGTAAAGTATATATCCACGAAAATACACAACGCGTATACAATTTGCATCAAGTGGCTATCGAGGGACTTACTAAAACGACCACCGTAAAAGAACAATTGATTGCTTTCGCCGATAATCTCTATGCTGCATGGCAGGCCCGCAACCCTGTTTGTAAAGCCCAAATAAATAATTGGCATCCTGCTTACATTGGTAAATCTTTAGAAATTATTTTTAACGCTCCGCTCAAATTAGCCGATATTCGTTTATCTATTGCCAAAGATTGTGGATTTCTGGATTGGGAAGAAGTAGAAAAGATGGGCAATGTGCAGTTTAATCTTTCTTTTGAAAAAACAGTAGACACCCTTTTAATGGGTGATTTAGAACGTCTAAAAAAGCAAATTGAACAGCAGCCTACCCTACTCCACCTACGTTCTCCATATGGACATCAAGCTACTTTATTACACTACGCAGGAAGCAATGGCGTAGAAATGTGGCGACAAAAAGCACCTTATAATTTACCAGCAATTGTTCAATTTTTACTCGAGGCAGGGGCAGACAAAAATGCGACGATGCGGGTTTATGGCAGGGAACATACCACCTTAGCAATGGCGGCTTCTAGTGCGCATCCGCAAGCGGCGGGGATTCTTGATGAGCTTAAAGAAGTCTTGAGTTAATAATAGATAAAGTATTATTATGGGCAAAACCTGAAGGCTTTTGAACGGGACAGTCTAATCCCGATAGCTATCGGGAGTACTACCCGTTTATGTTTCTAATTCCTTCATCACCCGTTCAGGTGAATCCAATATCGACTTAGTCAACAAATAATGTTCTGTTTCTTTATAATCTACTTTTGAAATTTTTCCATCCTGAAAATAGAAAACTTCTGAATCTGGAACAGACATAATAATCGGTGAATGGGTCGCAATAATAAAATGTGCGCCCGTTGTCTTGACCTTTTCTAAAATGAGGGCTAATAAACTTAATTGTCTGGTCGGAGAAAGTGCCGCTTCTGGTTCATCAATTAAGTAAAGGCCTTTTCCAGTAATTCTAGAAGTGAAAAATTTCATAAACCCTTCACCGTGAGACATCGCTTCTAGGTCTTTAGAATAGCGTTTGATAAAATTATCTCGTTCTCCTTTTATCGGACCAAGTGCCAATTTAAAATCACCTCCATCGGCAAAACTCTCTTTCACTTCTTCTATTTCTTTATCCAATTCTCTGATTTGCTGCTTGATGTGCCTAGAAAAACCAATAAAATCTTCTGCTCGGACAAAAAAACCATGATGTGTTTTCTCCGCAAATCGCAAGCTCAAATAATCAGCTAGTCGATTTGAAGCAGCTAAGGATTCATCGTCTTCTAATCGCAGACTGCCTGCTAAAGGGACTTCCGTATAGGCAGCGATGGCTTCCAATATCGTAGATTTACCACTACCATTCTCGCCCACAAAAAAGCTGATGTTTTTTTCGAAGCGCAATTCTTCCAAATCCTTTACGATAGGCAACGTCCACGGGAACTGGTCCGCTTCATCTTCTGGAAAATTTCGCAATCTTAGTGTTGAAAGAATCATGTTTGTTAGAGTAGAGAGTAGAGATTAGAGAAGAGAGACTGCGCACTTTGTATCTCTCTTCTCTACTCTCTTCTCTCGGTTCTTAAAATTATTTCCACCGCTTCGCTATCCACTGGTCTCGTCGTTTTTGACTCAAAAAGGTCCAAGCGAGGATACGGCTTGTTTTATTTCCTTGTCCCATTTCAATCGTTTTCACTTCTACCGCAACGGCTCTTTTTAAGGAACGATATAGGCTTTTCAAGGTCGCTTCTTTTGCCACCAAAGTGGAAAACCAAAGGCAATTCGGGGCAAACCGTTTACTTTCTCGAATCATATCTTTGATGAACTGTTTTTCGCCACCTTCACACCACAATTCTTTAGGTTGCCCACCAAAGTTAGAAGTTGCCTCCGTTACTTTTTTGCCTTTTAAATTTTTAAGTTTTCGCAAAGTTGCAGCTTGT
>CALLVC010000498.1 GCA_938010785.1 uncultured Saprospiraceae bacterium | reverse complement strand
CATTTTATAAGAAAACCTTTATAATTCAACCTTCTTCTTTAATTTTGCAAGAAAATAAATTAGCATATGAAAATATATACTAAAACAGGAGATAAAGGAACAACCGCCCTTTTTGGTGGCACACGTTTACCTAAACATCATATTCGTATTGAATCTTATGGAACAGTTGATGAATTAAATTCTTTTATCGGTTTGGTTAGAGATCATTTGACGAATGAGGTGTTGCGGTCGGAACTAAAAGCTATTCAAGAAACCCTCTTTACGATTGGTTCTCACTTAGCAGCTGACCCTTCAAAAGAAAATCTTTGGATTCCAGAAATTAAACCTACGGAAATTGAATTATTAGAAAAAGGCATTGACCGAATGGATGAAAGCTTAGAACCTCTGAAGAATTTTATTTTGCCTGGAGGCCATCTTGTTGTTTCTCATTGTCATGTGGTTAGATGTGTTTGCCGTCGAGCGGAAAGAAATGTAGTCGCTTTAAGCGAAAATGAAAAGACAGACCCTATTTTGGTGCAATATTTAAACCGTTTGTCGGATTACTTTTTTGTACTGGCTCGTTTTGTTGGAAAAGAGTTGGGGGCAGAAGAGGTTGTTTGGACTGCTAGATAAAACGATAGTTTCCAACTGTTTACGTTCGTTTTTGAAAATTGAAAATTTTAAATTGAAAATTAAAAATTATTCAACCGACCAATTAGGTCGAACCATTAGTATAAGCACTCCACCGAAGCGGATAGTTTCTTTGGTACCTTCTATCACTGAATTTATTTACGATTTAGGACTATCCGAAAATATTGTCGGCCGAACTAAATTTTGTATCCATCCAAAAGAAGGTTTGCGTGCAATTCCCAAAGTAGGAGGTACTAAAAATGTCAACTTTGATAGAGTTGCTGCCTTAAAACCAGATTTAATTATAGCAAATAAGGAGGAAAATGATAAAAGCCAGATTGAACAATTAAGTGAGCATTTCCCTGTTTGGATTAGTGATATTGCTAATTTTTCTGATGCTATGGAGATGATTCAACGTTTGGGGGGACTTTTAAGAAAAAAATCAGTTGCTGATAAAATAGTCAATGATTCTATTGCTTTATTACAAAAAATTAAACCCACAAAATCAGTCAGAGCCGCCTACTTAATTTGGCAGAAGCCTTATATGACCATTGGCAAGGATACCTATATACACGATATGTTGAAACTTACTGGTTATGAAAATATTTTTGGCGAACAAACTCGCTATCCTTCCTTTACCTTAGCCGAATTAAAAGAGCGAAATCCTGAAATTATCTTACTTTCCTCTGAACCCTTTCCCTTTAAGCAAAAACATATTGACGAATTGAAATTGTCGTTTCCCAATACACCGATTCAATTGGTTGATGGAGAAGCATTTTCTTGGTACGGGACTCGATTTTTAAAGGTATTTTAAACGGTTAATAACTTTGGGAAAAATTTGTCCCGATAATCTTCATTTCCTACCTTTGCAGTTATGGGTAAAGCAATTGCTAGATTTATATTATGGATTTTTGGTTGGAAGGTAAACCCTAATCTACCAAAAGAAGCGGAACGCAGTGTTGTGATTGCCGCACCACATACAACTAACTGGGATGGAATCTTGGTTAAGGTAGCCTTTTCTGTTTTAGGTATTCCAGTAAAAATTGCGATTAAAGATTTTTGGACGAAGTTTCCATTAGGACTTCTTGTTAAACCTATGGGCGGGTTAGGAATTGACCGTAGTAAAAAAGACCCGAATAAACCTCGTAAAAGCCAAATCGAACAGATGGCTGACTTTTTTGGTAGGCATGAAAGGATAGCACTGGTAATCGCTCCAGAAGGAACACGAGATTTGCGAAAAGAATGGAAGATGGGTTTTTACCATGTAGCTAAAAAGGCAAATGTGCCGATTACTTTTGGGTACTTAGACTATGAAAAAAAGGAAGCAGGAATTGGCGGAGTCGTTTATCCAACGGATGATGTGGCTGCCGACATGAAACAAATAATGAACTTTTATAAAAATATTATTGGAAAATATCCTGAGTATTTTTCTTTAGACCAGCGATATGTTTAGCGATAAAATCTCTAACTTACCGAAAAAGTAGTCCCCTTCCTTTTTAAGAGAAGGATTAGGGTTGGGTTAGAAACGGACTATTTTGAAAACTTTGTATAACACTTATTTTAAATCATAAATCTATTACGTTTAATTTTAGATAGATTTATAATGGCTTCACGCTGCCAAATACCCGCCATCCGCATCAAAAACTGCTCCCGTACAATAACTACTTGCATCTGCTGCTAAGAACATAGCTAATCCTGCCATTTCATCAGGTTGTGCTATTCTACGTAGCGGTAATTGTTGTTCAACAGTCTTTAGTATTTTTTCATTCTGCCAAAGGGCTGCACTGAACTTTGTTTGAATCAGTCCGGGGCAAATGACATTCACTCGAATCCCATCCTTTCCCCATTCCTTTGCTTGACTTTTTGTCAACATAATCAAAGCTGCTTTGCTTACGCTATAGATGCCTAGTTTATCATCTGGTCGCTTTCCTGCAACAGAACTAACGTGTATAATCGAGCCTCCTCCTTGCGCCTTCATTATTGGATAAACCATATTTGCAAAAGCAAAAGGAGATTTTACATTGACACTCATAATTTTATCAAATGCACTTCCTTCAACTTTGTCTATTGGTGCATAAACAGGATTCGTAGCTGCATTATTGACAATGATATCAATGCGACCGTATTGTTCCATCGTTTTATCAACTAGTTGTTGAAGTTGTTCGATTTTACCAATATGACAAGCAATACCTATTGCTTCAAGACCATCCTTTTGGAATGTTGCGGCAACTGCATCTACGGCATCTTGATTTCTACTGCTAATGACTACTTTTGCCCCAAATTCAGCCATTCCTCTAGCTATGGATTCTCCGATGCCTTTACTAGCACCTGTTACAATAGCAACTTTTCCTGTCAAGTCAAACTGTTGGGCAATTCTTGAATTTTTTGTAGTGTTATTCATTTTGTTAATTTTTATAAATCAGAAGTAGCATAAGGAAGATAGGTTTCGCTTTACTTCATGCCCAAAGTTTTGTACTTCCCCAAGCCCTCTGCCCTTCGCCCCTCGCTATTCCTAAAACTTAACCCGATTAAAAGACATCGCTTTTATTAACCAATTTGGCAACGGCTTTCTAGGGTCTCTTTTTTTCATATTAATCGACCAGCCGATTTGTTTAATCAATGGAATTTTTAAGGCTTCTACAAACTCTATCAACGTACCATCAGGGTCTTCTAAATAGCCCCACTTGCCATTGGCATCTCCCATATCAAATTCTTCGGCTACTAAGACAGAAAATGGAAAACCTGCGCTTGCACAATCTTTTACTACTGCATCCATATTTCTTACATCAAAGCATAAATGGATAAAACCTATATCGCCCCAATACCTATCTGCAAAGATTTTTCCAGGGGTGCGAGAGGTCGTTTGGACTAATTCTAATTGGCTAGAGCCAAATAATTTTGAAAACCCACCGACGGTTTCTCCCTTTTGTAATAAGACACGGCGAAAGGTTTCACCACCACTTGGTAAGGGGGCTAAATCATCAAAAGTGCCACTTTCGTCATATAGGACTTCGTTATATCCTAAGACATCGACGTATAATTTTTTAGCTGCTTCGATATCCGTTACGCCAATTGTACAGCCACATACACCACCCATATTTTTACTGGTCGCATACCAACTATCGTATTCTAATATTTGAACGATATTGTTACAAGGGTCTTTTACATAAAAAGACTTTGCGCCATTGGGAGCTGTGACAATATCGGACAAAGGTTGAACGCCTTTAGCCTTAATTGCTGCCAATGCTTTTTCTGCATTTCTTGTTTTTACTTTTACGGAAAAGATACCCGTGTCGCCTAATTGAATTTGACTTTTAGGCCCTTGTGGAACACGGTCTTCAAATTGCCAAATTTCATAGCCACTTCCTCCCTGCATATTCATTGCCAAAATCGCACGTTTATCGTGTGCTTCTCCTCCCATGTAGGGTGCCATATGTGTGGCGGTGTTATTGTCATCAAAGACTTTGACATCTGCGCCCAGTTTGGTCGCATACCATTGGAATAACTTTGGGGCATCGTCTACACCTACGCCTATTTGTTGAATACCGTAAATAAATTTCTCGTTCATATTATGTTAGTCGTTACTTAAAATTTTAGGGCAGCAAGATACAAGGTATTTTACCTTTTATTAATTAAAATTGGGTTTAATTGCTTGGTTTTTGAATATTACCATTCATTCTTAATTAGTAAATGTTATTTTTGTAAGAAATGAACTTAGTATAAAATGAAATTAACAGTAAAAAATCTTGGCCCAATCGAAGAGGCGACGGTGGATTTGAGTAAAGATTTGATTGTGCTGACTGGACAAAATAATACGGGTAAGACTTATTTGACGAACTTGATTTGTGGACTTACTGATATTCAATTTCCGATTTTGTCTGTGGTAGATAATTTGATTAATCAATTAAAAGAAGCAGGAAGTCAAATTATTAAAATTGATTTAAAAGAAGAATTGCCTAAAATTATTGCGTCAGAATTGATGAGAAATTTACCAGAAATTTTTGCCTCAAGCCATTCGTCTATAGTTAATGGTATGGTTAAATGTAATTTTGAAAAGGAAGATTTAGATAAACTTGAGCGAGCTTTTTTAGATGCAAAAACTTTGGGTCAAATGACTAATGATAATTGGCGCATGGCAGGCAGAGTAGATGCTTTTAGTGTTATTCCTTCGTTTAAAGATGGGGTACTTACTTATAATATAAAAAAGTATTTAATTGACGATAATGGTAAATTTGAAGAGTTTATTCAATCTTATTTAACAGCAAGTATAAATTCTTTTATGTTTTTCTTTTTACCTTCTGTTAAATATTTTTCAGCAGAAAGGCAAGGTATTACATTATTTCATAGAGATTTAACATTGATAAATGATAAAATTTTCAAACAATTAATTGGTAGTAAAAATGCAAGTGATTTAAATGGATTTTTAGCCAAACGAATTAGTAGATTTCCATTAGGTGTTAAGAAAAATTTGGAATTAATAGAGGAGGTAGATAGTTCTAGCCAAATAGTTTTGAAACATTTCACTCAGTTGATTAAAGAGTTGGAGGTTGATATTTTGAAAGGAAAAGCTATAATAAATAAAAATGGAGATATTCTTCAGAAGGTTAGAAACATTAAAGAACCATTGGCAATTCAATTGAGTTCTTCTTCTTTTAAATCTTTATCCTTGTTATCTTTATATCT
>CALLVC010000497.1 GCA_938010785.1 uncultured Saprospiraceae bacterium | reverse complement strand
AAGGAGGAGATAGTTTATTGCTTTTATAGGTAGTTGTAAATAACAAATAATTGAGGCATGAAATTTGGAAAGTATAATAAATTAATAGCTAAGTAGTAAGTCAAGTTGAAGATGATATGTTGAGGGTGTGAGTATTTTTTTGCTATTGTTCTAAAAAAATCATTGGATAGCACCGCTATGGAATTATTTTTATAGGACGATAGACGGAAAATAATCCAGCCTAACTTATCATAATTAGCTTGACTTACTACTTAGGAACGATGAAAAAATAAACTTACAATTTATGCTGCTTATGAGCCTCCCACCCGCAAGCACCCGTACGGGTTCATCCTTATTTTTCTCCTTAAAAACAGTCCCATACGGGCAAGTTATTATATCAACATAACTCCTGTTTTTAAGTAAAAAACTAAGAACAAAATAAGCTACCCTAAACCCGCCTGCCTGAGTGTCGGGCAGGTTTGTAAATCTATTTCTACATCGTTCCTAACAGTATTATTAAAAGAATGAGAATAATAGAAAACTATCTCTTCCTTACGACAAAGTAAATTCTATCAAAAACTTTTTTTAAAGTAAAGGTCTATGAAACCAAGATGCATTTGGCAATTATTATTATTGTTCTGTGTTTTTAGCCAAACATTATATAGCCAATCTGTACAAAAAATTAGGTTTAATAACATTAGAAAGTCGGAAGGCTTATCCAATAATATGGTCAATGGGATAATCAGAGATAATTTAGGTTTTTTATGGATTGCAACCAATGATGGTTTGTGCAGGTATGACGGCCCCAATCAGATAGAAGTTTTTCGAGTAAGCGATGAAGAAGGAGGGAGCACCCTCAAATCAAGCAACATACGAAGTATCTACGAAGATAGTAAAGGGAATCTATGGATAGGAACACGATTAGGTGGATTAACAAAATATCATCGGAAAAGTAATACTTGGCGCACCTATCAACATAATGAGCAAGAACCAAATACCTTGAGTAATGACGAGGTCTTATCGATTATAGAGGATAGTCAACAGCGCTTGTGGGTAGGGACAGAAAATGGGCTGAACTTATTTGACTACGAGACAGAGACATTTACTAGATTTATGTCCGATGCTTCGAATCCTAATAGCCTCAAGACAAAGGCTGTATTAGATGTTTTTGAAGATGATAAGGGATGGATTTGGGTCGGAACATGGGGAGGCGGTCTACACTTATTACTCAAAGAAACCGATAGGGAAAAAAAACAAGGAAAGTTTAGACAAATTAGAATTGGTGGTAGTAGTTCTGCCCAAAATGTTTGGAAAATTTATCAAGATAGACAAAAAAGATATTGGATAGGTGCACATGGAGGTGGTTTATTTTTAATGCAGTTACCATCCTCCGCATCAAATCATTTAGCAAAACAAGATTGGACACCACAGTTCCATAATTATATAGAGAATGAGGGAGGAAAAGAAAGTATATCGAGCAACTCAGTCCAAGATATCTTACAGGATAGAACAGGGAAGCTATGGATATGTACAGGGTTTGGTATAAATTGTATAGAAGAAAAAGACTTACCAGACCCAGAAAAATATAATACTACTAACCCAAATCGTCCAGAATTAAAATTTGTAAATTTTCATTTTTCAGCTCAAGATATTTATTCAATAGCAGATAATAATGTCATTCAAGTAGTAGAAGACGAGCAGGGATTGATGTGGTTTGCTACGGCTAATGGAATCAGTCTACATAACTGGTATACGAATCAATTTGATACTCATTCAATTTTTACTACTGGCGAAAAAACATCTAGTGCAAAAAATATGCACATTGATGATACGGGGATAATGTGGATAGGCGGAGGTGAATATGGGCTGACGCAATATAACGCAGAAAGCGGCAAAAAGAATAACTTTACAAACGAACATCCTGAAATATTTTTAGATAATTATGTGGCTTCTATTACTGGTAAAAGAAATGGGAGGATGTACGTAGCTACAAAAAAAGGGGTCAGCGTGTTTAATATAAAGAATTATCAATACAAAAGGTATCCTATACCTGCATGGCTTCAAGAGCAGATAACTGATTTTTATGTTCAATTTATTTTTGTGGATAGCCAAGACAAGATTTGGTTAGGAACAGAAGTGGGACTATTTTCCATTAATCAAAAAACAGGAGTCTATACAAAATATTTAAAAGACCTTTCCAATCCATATTCCATTAGTGATAACTCTATAAATGACATGGTAGAGGATAAGCAAGGTAATTTATGGATAGCGACTTTTAATGGATTGAATAAAGTTTCTTTTGCCAATAGAGCAGATTTCAAATGTATTCGTTTTTTATATGACAAAGCACATCCAGAAAATACGATTATTGGCAATCAAATAATAAGCTTAGAATTAATTGATGATAAATTATACCTCGGTTCTACCGCAGGACTTGGTAGTTATGACTTAAAAACGGAGCGGTTTAAGAGTTATAGTGTAAACAGTCATAAATTTTGGATACAAAGTATAGAACCAACTAAGAATGGTGATTTTTGGGCAAGTTCTACACTTGGACTTTTTCATTTTGATACAAAAAAGGAAAAATTCAATGTATTTGAAGAAATAGATGGGTTATCAGATTTATCATTTTTATTGGGGGCAAGTGCGCAAGATAATCAGGGATATATTTATTTTGGCAATAGGAGTGGTTTTACAAGATTTCATTCAGAGCAATTTTCTCAAAATAAGCAAAAACCCAAGGTGTATTTAACCAGCATCAAAAAAGTAAACCATGATGGAGAAAAGATTTTTAATGGAACGAATAAGCAGGAAATAGAGCTGAATCATAATGATTATTACTTATCTATCAATTTTGCAGCACTCAATTATAATCGTGGAGAAAAAAATCAGTACGCGTATAAGCTAGAAGGATTTGATGACGCTTGGAGTTACACCCAATTTGGTATTCCGATAGTTTATACTAATTTAGAACCTCAGACCTATACCTTTAGGGTGAAAGCGGCTAATAATGATGGAATATGGAATGAGGAAGGTGCAACTTTAAAAATCATAAAACATCCAGCATTTTGGCAGACCTGGTGGTTTCGTTTAGGAGGATTACTTTTTTCTCTGATGACGTTAGTAGTAGGCGTTAATCTGTATACAGGAAGTATTAGAAGGAAAAATCTAGTATTAAAAGGCTATAATGATAAATTAAATAAAGAAATTGATGAGCGTGAAAAAGTAGAAAAAGCTTTAGCAGATAAAGAAAGGTTCAATGGAATAGTTATGGATAATATACCTCAATTTATTTATTGGGTAGATAAAGATTATAAGTTGTTAGGTAGTAACCAAACCTTTAGAAATTTCCTTTCCTTTGATTCTCGGGAAATTATAGGGAAGACTATTGCGGATTATCCATTGCCATTACATTTTATTGAGGAAGAAAAAGCACTCCTAAAAAGGGTCATAGACACGGAGAAACCTATTTATAATAAAGTTTTAAAAATGTTTCCATCACCTTTAACTGATGGAAAATGGATAGAACGGAATTTTATTCCCCTTCGAAATGATGATGGAACAGTCATAGGGATGCTCGTTTCAGGAAGAGATATAACAGATAGAGTCACGAAAGAACGCGTAATTGCCAAGCACTCAGAAAAGTTAGAAGAGTATAATAGTGAACTCAAGAGGTCCAATAAAGATTTAGAGCAATTTGCCTATATCGCCTCTCATGATTTAAAAGAACCATTAAGAATGATTGGCAATTTTTCAGGATTATTGGCGCGCACCTATAAAACCAAATTGGATAAAGATGCTTTTGAGTATATTGATTTTATAGAAGATGGAGTGAGTAGAATGTCTAGTTTAATCAATAGTCTACTAACCTATTCTAGGGTAGGGCGGAAAGAAATGAAATTAGTGGATATTGATTTGAATAAATTGGTAGAAGTAAAATTATTTGACCTTTCCGAATTGACAAAAGACCGAAACGCAGTCATAGAAATGGACGAATTACCAACTATTCTTGGCGAAAAAGAACAAGTCGGAATGGTTTATTACAACCTTATTAATAATGGAATAAAATTTAATAAAAAAGACCAACCTAAAATTAGTATCAGACACCATGAAAATGCCCCAAAAGGCTTTTGGCAATTTTCCGTGCAGGATAATGGAATCGGAATAGAACCACAATATCAAAAACAAATCTTTGAAATATTTAGGCGTTTGCACAATAAACGAGATTTTGAAGGCACTGGAATTGGTTTATCTGTTTGTCAAAAAATTATCTTTAGGCATGGCGGAAAAATTTGGTTAGAATCCGTCCCCGGAGAAGGAACGACTTTTTACTTTACGATAAGTAAGAATTTGAAAAATATATTACCAGCAATAGAAAAAGAAGTGCCCATGCCAACATCTTTATCCTAATTTGATACTGGATACTGTTAGAACTTCCAGTATGCAGTATTAGGGCTAATAATTAACCCAAGGTGCGGACAACTAGTAGCACTCCCGATAGCTATCGGGATTAGCCTGTCGTGTTCAGCAACCTTTAGGTCGGTGGTATTATCCAGTACTTTTCTTCCAAATAATCTAATCTCTCCACATCGATAAGTGTGCTCCGTGTTCTAAAAATTTACTCACCCCAAACCCCATTTTTTAGCCGCCGAAGGCGGCGTGTACATTAAAGGATTTAAAGTACCAAAGTAGAATAGAGAACTTGCCCAGTATAAATAGTCAGGTTAAGGATTTTAAAAGTTTGATGATATTCTAAATATTATTTTAATATCAATTTTTTAGCTGACGCTCTACATTTAGATAATTGGCTGATAATTAATGAATTATATTTTTTTGATAAAACTATTTAAGACACTTGATAAAAAACTGCTAAAAATGTCATTAATTAGAGGTTAGATATCCAACTATTATTAAGTCAGATATCCTTTTCATAATAAAAACAAACACAACACCTAGTATGAAAAAGATAGTTTTTATAGTCTGTAGCTTATGGTTTAGCACCCAGTCAATGGCACAACAAACAGCGAATAGCACGGCACCAAAAGCTGACAATTTTGCTGATTTATTAAAATATCGAAATATTGGCCCATTTCGGGGCGGTCGGTCGGTAGCAGCTTCGGGGGTGAAGGGTGACCCAATGACCTACTACATGGGCACAACGGGCGGTGGAATGTGGAAAACCGAAGATGCAGGGCAACATTGGAATAATATTTCTGATGGATTTTTTAAAACTGGTTCGGTAGGGGCAGTTGCGGTATCGGAGAGTGACCCCAATGTAGTTTATGTCGGTATGGGCGAACACGCACCAAGAGGCGTAATGACCCACCATGGAGATGGTGTGTACAAATCTATTGATGCTGGAAAAACTTGGACGCATCTTGGTTTGGAAAAAACGCAGCACATTTCCCGAATAGAAATTCATCCAGAAAACCCTGATGTAGCGTACGTCGCTGCCCAAGGAGCATTGTATAGCAAATCGAAAGAAAGAGGTATTTATAAAACAACAGATGGTGGCAAGACATGGACCAATGTCTTATTTGTGGATAATGGAACAGGAGCAGTAGAATTGTCAATGGACATGAATCACCCACATATTTTATATGCAGCGATGTGGGAGTACCAAAGAGTGCCTTGGAAGGTCATAAGTGGTGGACCAGGAAGTGGATTGTATAAATCAGTAGATAGTGGAGCAACTTGGAAAAAAATCCACAAGGGATTGCCAGAGGAGAAAGGAAAGATGGCTATTTCGGTATCCCCAGCCAATTCAGATAAAGTATATGCTTTAATAGAAAGTGATACCGATAAGGATAAAGGAGGCTTATTTGTGTCAAACAATGCAGGCGAAAGTTGGAGTTTGGTAAGTGGCGACAATCGGTTAACCCAAAGAGCATGGTATTACATCGAAGTATTCACCGACCCAGAAAATGAGAATTTAGTGTATGTATTAAGTGCGCCTGCCTTGCGGTCGATTGATGGTGGAAAAACATGGACAAGAATTACAGGGACACATGGAGATTATCACGACTTGTGGATAAATCCAGACAATCCTAAAAATTTGTGTATTGCCAATGACGGTGGAGCAGCAATTAGTTTTAATCGAGGAAAAACGTGGTCTAGGCAAGACAATATGCCCACCGCTCAATTTTATCGAGTCAATGTGGATAATATGGTTCCCTATAATATTTATGGTGGGCAACAAGACAATACTTCTGTAAAAATTGCGAGCCGTTCAGTAGGTGGGTATGCCATTACACAAAGCGATTGGGAAGCTTCGGCAGGAGGGGAATCTGCTTTCTTAGCCTTTGACCCAGACAATCCCCGCTATGTAATGGGCGGAAGCTACTTAGGAACGATTGAGGTGTTGGATACGGAAGCGAAAGCAGGTACAAAAATCATGGCAGCTCCTCATCAATATTTAGGAGAAGAAGCCAGAAATATGAAGTATTTATACAATTGGAATGCGCCCATTATTTGGTCAAAACACGAACCAGGTACTTTTTATCACGGCGCACAATATCTCTTAAGAACAAGAGACATGGGGAAAAGCTGGGAAGAAGTATCTCCAGATTTAACTAGAAATCAAGACGACAAACAAGGCAATGGTGGCGGACCCTACACCAATGAAGCCGTAGGTGCAGAAAATTATGGAACACTAAGTTACGTTTTAGAATCTCCACATGAAAAAGGACATATCTGGACCGCCAGTGATGATGGATTGGTGCATTTGACAAAAGATGGTGGTGCCAACTGGACCAACGTAACGCCTAAAGGATTGGCGGAATGCCTAGTTAATTCCATCGAAGTCTCTCCACACGACCCAGCAACGGTTTACATTGCTACGACTCGCTATAAATTTAATGACCATAGACCAGGTTTATATAAGTCTACTGATTACGGGAAGACATGGAAAGCTATCAACAATGGCATTCCAACGGGCGCATTTACAAGAGTCGTTAGAGAAGACGAAACACAAAAAGATTTACTCTTTGCAGGAACGGAAACAGGGATGTATTGGTCTAGAAATGGCGGTCAAAACTGGGAATCTTTCCAATTAAATTTACCAGTTACGCCAATTTTGGATATGAAAATCCGTCACGATGATATCATTATTGGCACCTCAGGTCGGTCGTTTTGGATTTTAGATGATTTAAGTTTAGTCCGCCAATACAGCGCAGATGTATCTGCTTTGACGCTCTACCAACCAGACGCTACAATATTGACCAATGGTGGCAGTCCACTAAATGGCAACAGCAAAAAATTCAAGGGGACTCATCCATTTTATGGCATCAATCCAGCGACGGGAGCAGTTTTATATTATCAATTGCCAAAAGCAGACAAGCAGGCAGATATTGAGATGACCATCAAAGATGCAGACGGAAACATCGTTCGAACGCTTACCTCCAAGAGAGATGCTAGTTTTAAACCTTGGGCGGGTGGTCCACCACCAGCAGCAGTTTTGAGCAAAGAAAGCGGACTGAATCGCTTTGTTTGGGATTTGAAACATGAGACGATGCCCGGTATACCGAATACCTATATTGAAAGTAATTTTAGAGGACATAAAGTTTCTCCAGGATTATACACCATTCATTTAAAACAAGGCGATGCTTTGGCAGAAAGTGCGATAGAAGTGTTGGCGAATCCAAATTATCCAACCACCGCAGCCGATTACCAAGCCTATGATGCAGTGATGAAGGAGATGGAAGGAAAAGTGAAAACCATGCATGATATGGTTAATACTTTAGATGATTTAAGACAAAAGATGGATGCTATTGTCAAGAATGTAGAAGAGAAAAAGGGGGATAATGGGTTAATAAAAGATGGCAAAGCCTTGATGGAAAAAATAAAGGCATGGGATGAAAAAATGATACAAAGAAAGTCAAAGGCATATGATGATGTAGAGAACTTTCCCAATAAATTCACTGCCAATTACCTATTTTTGGTCAATCAAACGGAGAGTGCAATTCCAAGAGTCAATCAACCAAATCTAGATAGGAAAAAGGAGTTAGATGCTAAATGGGAGATGCTCGAAAAAGAAGGGGCGGATTTATTAAAGACGGCTATTCCTGCATATAATACACGTTTGTGTACTGCGGGAATTGGTGCGTTATGGGAGATGGATTAGGTTAATCGTAGCTTGGGCAACTTGTCCATATGGTTGAGTAGGTTGTGTAGAAAGTATTTTGACGCTGAAGGACGCTGATTTTTTATGACTTTTTTATGTTTGCTTACGCTTCTTATTCAAAAACATAATAAATCATAACTTTAAACAGCGTCTCTCAGCGTCAAAAAATCAATTACGACTTTCTACAAAAAAACTTTATTCGTTAATCCTTAGAAAAATAAATATCATCATAATCAGCCGCCGATAAGGTATGGGTATTATCAGAATCCGTCATAATAACGATAGCATAACTCACCTTTGTCTCTACTTCCGTAAGCTTATTAAATTTTTTATAATCAGCAAGGACATTGACTTTTTCAGTTTGCCACGCTCCTAAATGTTGGGCACCACTTTCCACTATACGAATATCACAGCTAGACGGCCAAAAAGCAAAAGGGCTTTCCGTAAAGCTATCTTTTGCCAACGTAGAAGACCAAGAATACTTTATAGATTTCGGAAAGAACTGATTGGTATTCAAAATTACTGCAATGGAAGCCGCTGCATCACAATTTGCTTTGACACTTTCATCTCCATTTTTTGGTAAAGTCGTCGCTCGCCATTTCCAATTCAAATAAGGATATTCCACTAAGTCTACTTCAATTTTTTTGACGATTAGATTGTCTGAGTCTGTAGACTGAGCTGCGAGATATTGGTTATTCTTTTGGGTTTTTATCTGATAAATCGCTTCATGTCCAGTATGCCTACCTTTCCAATCATCAGTTAAGCCCATTTCAAAATCGTCTACTAAATAGATAGGTTTGCTTGGAAGCGCAAAGGGCAGGAATTGATTTAGTAAAAGAGGTAGCAGAAAATAAATAGACATTAATGTAGTTTAAACGAGATAATGAGTATTTAATGCCAATTATTAACATTTATTGTCTTTTGGGATGATTGTTTGAAGTGAAGACAATTAATAGCCGATACTACTTACTTTAGGCTATCGTTCAAAGGTATTCAGACCTCTATCTAGTACTACTCAAAAAGCAAACTCCGAGCCTTTTCCAATCGAGCCGTTTTTAATTTTTTACCCAAGCCAATCAATTTTTTATTCATGTCCCAATCAGCCTTAAATAGAGCAGTGGAAGTAGCTTCAATATTTAATTCAATACTCGGTAATAATTTTTCAAAGTTTTCATCCTGAGCCGCTAATAGTATATGCGTATTGGGGGCTAATAAGGGTAAGTCAAGCAAATTTTTTAAGGTGAAAAGATTGAAGAAAATTTGGTCTCTTAGGTCATCAGACCAGTTAAGTTCAATTGCTTGTCGCAAAAGCATAGCTTGATAAGCCGCTCCGATACAAATATCTTCCAAGGTTCTAAATGGTTTGGCGTAGTCGGTAAATCCATCACCTGCTAAGATTTGATGGTCAGCTATTTTGGTGTCCTTCATCGCCAATTTTCCATGCTTTACCTCTTTCATAAAAGACAACTCAAAATTCATCAACTCCGTATTAGCAGCACCTTTCGGTAACTTAACCATTTTAAGTTGTGGGCGACCATTGACTACTTTATCCGTTTTACACAAAACCAATAAATGTTCAACATCTGACCCTGCAGTAATATACGTTTTGAATCCATTCAATTGCTGGTCAATCAGGGTAGTTTGGATAGCTTTTGGATGACCGCCTTTTTCCTCGCTCACACATAGCGCCTTCAATTTATTAGGGGCAACAGTCGGGAACATATGTTCCAATGCCGCCTGATAGCCAGACATAAAGGCAAAGCTAAATTGTTGGCAGGAAAAACCACCAAAAATAGCTTTTTCGATAGGCGGTTTATCGCTGACCAATTGGTAATAAGCGGCAGACCAATCATCAATAGAAGTATAGTTTTTTAAAGGGCTTTGTTGTGCTAATTGCAGGAGTTGTTCAATCATTTTCTTGTTTTAAATCATCATCATTATCAAAAAAGTAAAGGAAATCATTTTGTCAACTTACAGTAGCCTCACTCAAAATAAGCCCGCTGAATCCGCTTCACATAAGGCAATTCCGCCAATCTTTGAATTTTTACCGTAGCATTTTCTTGATGCGAATCGCCAACACACAGCCATTCCATTTTGCTACAAGTAACTCGCCCTTTTGATTTTTTATGAATTTTCACACTAGGGTCAATTGCCCGAATTTCATTCACATATTGATTATCCGCAGGAATACAAAATTCATAACTTAGCGCTACTTTGCCATCGGGTGGTCCGATTAAGCCTTCTTTATCAAGCTCATTGATATCAAAACTGATTTTGGGACTGAGGTTTATAATTTTTTGATTGGCACAAGAGGAATTTAGCATTAAGCAGACAAGGAGCAGTAAGCATAATCGAGATATAGCCATTGTTTTTTATTAATCAAAGTAGATAAATCCTATTTTTGTTCTAACTATCCAAATATTTTACGCAGATTGCTTTGAAATGGATACAAGCTATATGATAGGTGTCAAGGAAAACCATTAGCACATCAAATACCTTAAATGTTTAGCCATGCATCAAATTCTTTCAAAATATATCGAAAAAATTACATTTTAACCATCGTCGTCGCATCATCCATGCCTTGCAACTGCCCTTTCGTAAAAGGTAAGTTAGCCGCTTCCACTCGCCGAGCAAACTCCTGTCC
>CALLVC010000496.1 GCA_938010785.1 uncultured Saprospiraceae bacterium | reverse complement strand
ACAAAAAATTCCATTAGATAGCCTAAAGATTGCAGAGAATTCTACTCAAGTTTGTGTAGAACAAGTCAATTTTCCAAAAACGGTGCAAACCATCTATAACGAAGGCGCTAGAATTTTCATAGAAGTCGGTGCCAATGCGACCTGTACGGGGTGGATTAATGAAGTTTTAAAAGGACAAGAATTTTTATCAACCAGTATTAATTTTAAAGGTAAATCAGATAGTCAAGCCATTGCGGAATTATTAGCACAGTTGGCTAGTCATGGAGTGGAGTTGGAGTTGTCTAGTTTGTATGCAGATGTTTCTGAAGCGACGGCAAAGCGGACTTTTATGAAAAAGATAGAAGTTGGAGGTAAGCGGATATTTGAGGTATTGTTGAGTGAGGAGATGAAGGGGCAGTTTTCGGAGGTAAAGAAAAAGGAAGTAGTTACGAATATCCTCCCCCCGCCCCCCTCCAAAGGGGGAGAAGTCCTTGTGCAAGAAACTATTGAAGTGCAAGAATTAGAATTGGTAGCAGCAGACAACAATGGCTTTATATCAAAATCAGATTTTAATAGCATTGAGGTAAAAGAAGAGTCAAATAAAAAAATAAGTAATAATTCAACTACAAATATTATTAAGAAGCACCGAACTTCTCTCCCTCTGGAGGGAGACGGAGGGAGGAAACACCCTAAACCAACAATTAGTAACTCGAAATTATTAACTAAAAATATGACAACCAACACTTTAGCACCTACAACCCATAACTCACAACTCACAACTCAAAACACCATCGGCGAAAACGGCCTAAGCATCCACGATTTTTCCACAGGCGAGCACCTCAAAGGCAAAGAAATTATCTTTACCCAAGAAGACCTAGAAGAATTTGCGACAGGAAAGATAGCCAATGTATTTGGGCCAGAATATGCGATTATTGATACATATAGCAGAAGAGTGATGCTGCCAATGTATCCATATTTATTGGTCAGTCGAGTAACAGGTTTAAAAGGGAAATTGGGAGAATACAAGCCATCGACGATGCAGACGGAATACGATATTCCGCATAACGCATGGTTTACGACGGATAGACAAATCCCTTGGGCGGTGTCCGTTGAATCTGGTCAATGTGATTTACTATTGATTTCCTATTTGGGCATTGATTTGACGAATAAGGGTAATCTAGTATATCGTTTATTGGATTGTACCTTGACCTTTGTGGATGATTTACCTTTTGAAGGACAGACCTTGCGCTATGATATTTCCATCAATTCTTTTGTCAGAAATGGAGAGAATTTATTGTTCTTTTTTAGCTATCGCTGTTATGTAGAAGATAGATTGGTCTTAAAAATGGATGGAGGTTGTGCTGGATTTTTTAGAGACGAAGAACTAGAAAGTGGGGCAGGAGTGGTTTACACAGACAAGGAAAATGAAATTAGACAGAACGCCAAAAAACGCCACTTCACCCCACTATTAAAATCCTCTAAAACGGCATTTACAAAAGAAGATTTGCGCCATTTAATTAATGGCGACATGGAAAAATGCTTTGACGATGTTGGCTATTATGCCAATGGGCGCAATCCTTCTTTAAGATTACCACCTGAGAAAATATTGATGATTGACCGTATTACTTCGGTAGATATTAGAGGTGGTGCTTATGGTTTGGGCTACATTGTAGCGGAGAAAGATTTGGCACCAGATGATTGGTATTTCCCTTGTCATTTTAGAGATGATGAGGTATTGGCAGGGTCGCTACAAGCAGAAGGAGGCGGTAATTTGTTACGGTTTTTTATGTTGTATTTAGGTTTACAGCGATTGGTAAAAGATGCTCGTTATCAACCTGTTTTTGACTTACCACAGAAGGTAAGATGTCGGAAACAAGTAGTGCCAGGAAAGGACACAAAGTTGATTTATAAATTAGAAATCAAAGAAATTGGGTTGATTCCAAATCCTTATGTGATTGGAGATTTAGAAATTATTTCTGATGGAGTCGTAACGGTTCATTTTGAAAATTTAGGTTTACAATTAAGAGAAAAAGACAATCCAAGATATTTAGAAGTTGCGGATACGACGACTAAAAAAGACAAAGGGGTAACGATTTCGCCAAGGTCAGAAGGAGCCTTGATGAATGAATTAGACGTAACCACTTTTGCCTTAGATGATTTGTCCAAATGTTTTGGGAAAGAGTTTGCAGTATATGATGGAAGAACCGTTTCTCGACAGCCAAATACGGATTTACAAGTTATTTCTAGAATTTTAAAAATAGATGGAGAAAGGCACTTTTTCAAAAAACCATCGACTTGCTATGCAGAATATGATGTACCTGTAGATGCTTGGTATTATACCCAAAATTCTGCGGTAACGATGCCTTATTCCGTCCTAATGGAAATTGCTTTACAGCCATGTGGTTTATTAGGTGCCTATTTAGGAAGTACCTTAAAATTTCCTGATAAGAATCTGTATTTCAGGAATTTAGATGGGGATGGCGAAATGTTTGATTTGCCAACAGGCACCGATTTTAGAGGCAAGACAATTCATAATAAAGCCGTTTTAGCCTCGTCCGTTGCATTAGGAGGAACGATTCTGCAAAACTATACTTTTGAATGTTCGATTGATGGTCATGTGTTTTACAAAGGTAAATCCTCCTTTGGCTTTTTCCCAGGCGAGGCATTGGCTTCTCAAGTTGGTTTAGACAATGGCAAAGACTTCCCTGCTTGGTATGAATCAGAAGGTTTGACGACTCAGGACTATATGCAAATCAAGTTAGATTCTTTGTATGGTAAAATGAAATTATTCAAAGCGCCAGCTAATAAACCACATTATAAACTAGCAGGTGACCAGTTATTGTTATTGGATAAATTAATAATTGCCAAAGATAAAGGGCAGCAT
>CALLVC010000495.1 GCA_938010785.1 uncultured Saprospiraceae bacterium | reverse complement strand
TAGAAAATCGGGCTTAATAGCTACGGCTATTATCCCAATTGCATCCCATCCGCTTGCGGTTCGGAAGTGCACTTCCTTATCTAGATTAGACAAAAAATAACTGATTCTAAACTATCAACTACTTTTTTCTTGAGCCACTAGTTTAAAATTAGATAGATTTATGATGTATGAACTATGATGTATGATTTCTGATTTGGGAACAAAGCCTAATTTTTCGGTGATTCACCTTATGAAAGCTATTCATTTTTAATAAAACCGCCCATTTTTCACTCCCACAACTTTTTTCATGAAAGCCCACATTCGGGATGTGGATAACTTTTATTTTAAGTCAATTACGAAATTTTTTCTCGCTCTACAACGATTCCTCTATCCTGAAAAATTCGCTTAATTCGTAAAATTAATTCAGTAGGCTTAAAAGGTTTAGTCACAAAATCATTCGCTCCCAACTTAAATCCTTCTAGAATTGCTTCATCCGCATGGTCCAAATCTGTAATCATGATAATCGGCACATCGCTCTTTTGCACGGCTCTTACTTCGTTAATCAATCCTAAAACATCTGTTTCTGGAAGCACCAAATCCGTTACAATAAATCCAGGTTTATCTTCTGCTATTCTTTCAAGAGCCTCCTTTCCATTTTTGGCTCGACTGACCTTAAAGCCCGCTTTTCTCATTCTAAACTCTATCGCGGTTAGCATTATCTCTTCATGTTCGCAAATCAAAATTGTCATAAGCGTAGTATTTCACTTTATAAGAAGCTACATGTAGAAAATGTGTGAGTCTACTCCTTGGGAAAAGTCCCTTCAGAAAACCCTTTTACAAATTCTTTAATCGGTTTGGATATTTGTGCCTCTTGCTTTCAAAGATTGTCAGTTGCTAAATAAGTTTTATTCAGACTCTAACAGTATATGTATCAATGACAAAGATATAACAAAAAAAGGAAAGGTTTAATCGTTGGTAAGGCCTACAATACATTATTAATTAAATTAATATGTATTCAGCTATTTTTATGCGAACTTTTTTTGATAAGTGTTTGGTAGGAATAGGAATACACGAAAAATAGAAGGTGCCATCGAAAGTGATACACTGTTCAAACGGTGCCCTTTGCTTTTATGATTGGCAAGGGATAATTTTACAACATCGTCTTAGCCGCTGCATTATAGCTAAATCTATTGTCAAAAAGATTTAGCTATAATTTAATAACAACCAGCCTGTGGAATCAAGTGAATGTAGGCTATTAATGAGTCGCAGCTGCTATTGTCCTAAGTTCTTCCAAAACTTTAGGATACAGGTCAAATAAAATAGCCAATAAACCAGGTAATGCATCTGTCCCTTCTCCAGCTTTAGCAATATCTTCTACTTGCTGATTCGCGGCAGTCATTTCCTGATTCCCCACAAAAGATAAGGTGGATTTCATTTTGTGGCTGACTTCTCGAAGTTCTTTCCAGTTTCCTTCATCATTCAAAACCCGCATTTGTTCCATTTCTTCAGGAATTTCTTCGAGTAACATTTCTATCATTGTCTGCTTCATGTCCTCATCTCCATCGGACATTAAATCAAGATAGTCTAAATTAATGAATTGAAAATTAGTGCTCATGTTAATAGTCTTTTTGAGAATTATAAAATTGTTTAGAGCAGAGATTAGTACAGTGTGTATTAAATCCTTTATAATTCTGCTCGGCGCCTGCGGCGCCTCGCGAAGCGAGCGAGACAAAACTTAAAGTAATTTTTGTTACACTGTATTAATGCTATCTCAGTAAAACGGTTTCTAATCACTGTTCTATACAAGTATTATGCTAATACTTTATACTTAAAGGTATATTCCGTTATTTTTTTGAATAATTCTTTGGGTTCAAATGGTTTCAAAATACAGTCATCCATGCCGTGGTCTCTAAACTTTTCATTTTTGGCTACATGGGCATGGGCCGTCATCGCTAAAATAGGAATTTCTGCCTTTTTAGGTGGCATTTTATGTCGTATATGAGCCGTTGCTTCATACCCATTCATATTTGGCATTTGGATATCCATCAATATAATATCAAAATCCTTTTCTGCTAATATATTGATGGCCTCTCTACCATCATTGGCAACGGTTATCTCTATAGCTGTCGTCGGCCAATATTTTTCTAGAGATTTGATTGCAACCAATTGATTCATTTTATGGTCTTCTACCAATAGAATACGAATGGCCCCTTTGTCTAAAGTTGCTGCTGATTTAGCTTGGATGGGTTCAGGAAACACCTCTTCTCCTATTTCAAAAAGTAAATCAAAATAAAACTCAGAACCTTTTCCAACCTCACTCTTCACGCCAATTTTTCCGCCTTGCTGCTCGACTAAATTCTTTGCTATTGGTAAGCCTAGTCCTTTTCCTTCGTGGTCTACGCCCTCTTCTCTAATCAACGTAAATGTCTCAAATATAGCATCTATCTTATCTGATGGAATGCCGATTCCTGTATCCTTGACGGTAAACTTTAATTGAACAAAATCATTACTTTCATTCAGGTTTTCAATATCAATTGTTATCCCTCCTTTCTCCGTAAATTTTATACCGTTAAGCGCTAAATTATACAATATCTGATTTAACCGCTGTTTGTCTCCATGGACAATTCGTGGAACACCTTCTTTGATTTGAAGTAATAACTGCAAACTTTTTTCTCCTGCTTTGAATTGGATTACATTTAATAAATTGTGTAATAATTCATACAGGTCAAAAAATTTATAATCAAATTTTAATTGACTGTTTTGGATTTCTGAAATCGTTAAAATATCATTCACCACGCCTAACAGAAGTTCTGAGGATTGTTGGATGGTGCTTACATAATTGCGCTGCTCGGCTGATAACTTAGTTTGCATCACCAAATTACTCATCCCCCAAATCGCATTCATTGGCGTCCGCATTTCATGGCTAATATTAGCAATGAATTGCTCCTTCATCTTCGCTGATTGTCTCGCTATATCTCTCGCTTTTCTTAAATCATTTGCTTTCTGCTGCTCTGTTATATCTCTGATAACCCCTGAATAACCTGTAAATTCTGGTGTATTAATCATCTTTGCAGATATTAAACATTGCCTGCTTTTCCCGTTCTTTTGTTCAATTCCTATTGGAAACTCTGTGACCGAACCGCTGGCAACTAAGGCATACAAAAATTCTCTTTTTTTCTCTTTTGTATGAAATAAATCGTGTACTTCTATTTCTAATAATTCTTCTTCAGAAAAAGCGAATAATTCAAAGGTCGCTTGATTAAAATCCACTAAGCGCCCTTCTAAATTACAGATATATATTGCATCTTTTGAATTATTGAAAATATCTTGATAAAGCTGTTGGCTATTTAATTTGACTTTATTGGTCTTTTCAGATAATGAAGCTTGAAATTGCTGAGTTCGCTCTACTGCAAATCGAATATTTGGATAGATGCTACTGACCTCCAATAATTCCTTTAATAAAAAATCCTGCGCTCCTGCTTTGATACAACTTACGCCTAAGTCCTGATGCTCTTTCTCCGCTAATACTATAATAATTTTATTTGGAAATTCTGCTATTAGCTTTTGTAATCCAACTATACCATTCCCATCAGATACTGTTGTACTCAAAAGGATGGTAGAAAATTCGGGATATTCTCTTAGAAAAAAAATAGCTTGTTTAATGGATTGACAAGCTGATAAATGGTTGCGCAACACCCCTGACTGAGCCAAATTGTTTTTGACTAAATCTATATCCGATTTGTTATCCTCAATTAATAGGATAAATGGACTAATAAATGGACTCAGCGAGTTTGATGGCATTAATATTCTTCTTAAGATATGACAAAAGAATAGTCTTATTTTCAGTCATCTCTAATGATTAAATTGTGGGGGACTTTTATAGTGGCAGGAAAAATAGACCGCTTCTACAAGATAGATTTGGTGTCAATTTTCTACTATAAATTTGCTCGATTTTTAGGTGAAAAGAATATTTCTATCGAACTTTTTTGCCCTTAATTTAAAACAAAAAATATGCCATTGTGAACTAGAAGAATGAATTGAATAAGCTCCTTCATGTTTTTTTTAAAATTCAGTACCTTAAAATAAAACTTTCTAAGAAGAATAATATGCTATTGGGATAATGACTAATTAATCATTATAACGGTAGTTTGAAAAAAATCCTTCCTAAAATCAAACTGCTTTCTATCTATTCCTTCTTATATTTCAAAATATTTTACAAAATATTATCTTAAAAAATTGCATAAGTGCAAAATATTAAGTTATCTTATTATTCAATTAAACAAATATTAAATACCAACCTATGAAAGACCTCAAAATCATTCGGTATCCAGAAGCAGACTTGCTCTCCTTTAAAAAGATTATCGAGACTAAACTAACAAAAGTTCAGAAACAACTCGACTCTTTAGATGCTCAATTGGCGGAATCTTCTGCCAATAAAGGTAATCAAAGTGATTGGGTGGACGATTCTTCTAGTAGCTCCAATTTGCAGCTATTGGACACGATGGCGCATCGACTCCGCAAACATCATCGAGACCTAAAAAATGCACTTTTAAGAATCCAAAATAAATCTTATGGTATTTGCTCCGTAACTGGTAAGTTGATTGATAAGAAACGGTTAATGGCTGTGCCTACTACCACCAAAAGTGTCGCTGCAAAAACAGCTAAAAAAGAGATTCCACCAAGAAGGCGCAATCGTAGACCGAATATAATTACTAAGGCTGCTAGCCCTAAAATTATTAGTAGAGTTATTTCTAAAAATATTACGTCTAAAAACGACGAAACACAATCTTCTATGGGAGACGATTGGTCTGAAACGGATAGCTTATTGGAGAATGTTGAAACCTTGGATTTAAATGAAGAATTGGAAGAGTGAATTAGTGGTTAATGATTAGTGGTCAGTTGTTAGTGGTTAATTGTTAGTAGATTAACAACTCACCACTAACAACTAACCACTACCTTAAATCTCCCTCAAAGCTTTCATGATTTTTACCATGGCTAAAGTATCTAGTTCACAGTAGTTTAGCAAATTTTCAAAAGTTTCCGCTTGTGCTTTTTCATCCATTCTCCCATCCGTTGCATGATGCCATTTGATAGTTGCAACCATTCCATTCTGTATAATTAAATCATCATAACTTACTTCTTCGGCCAAAACAGGTAGTACGCTTTTAAGCGATGTTTTTCCTTTAAAATCTGGATGCTGATAATGTCCTTTTTGGAAAGGCACCCGTAAATCGTACATACGCTCATTAAGGGAATCTAAAAACGGTCGATAAGTTGGAAACAAATTGCCCATCTCTGTATTTCTCCCTTTTTCAAAACTTTTATTCCAGACAATTACAGAGCCGCTTTCTCCAATCTTTGATTGCATATCTTTGATTAACTGCTCGACTGATTCTGTTTTACTTTTTAATAAATATTCATAATGCTTTACCTTTCCTCCTGGCTTTTCTTGTACATGGAGTGAATATTGGAAAACCATTTGTTGATAGGGTTTATACCCTTCTTGTGGAGGTACAACAAATGATAAACTCTCGTAGTCTAAATAATAAAGTGGATAGACCAATTTATTGATGCTTCTTCTAATACTTCCTCTTTTTAAGACAATCTCATCTTCTTGTGCAATTTCTACTTGTTGGCGCTGTTTGGCAGATAATGGAAAATCTGAAGGTACATCCTGAATATCTAAAATATTAGCGCCTACTAATTTCTTGATTTTACTTTTACTAATTCTAGCAATATTAAAAATTGAATACTTTGGTAAAGCTGGATATTCCATCTGCACAAAAGGACATTTCTGCTTTTTACTACAACCAATCGTGATGCGTTTTTTAGGTGCTTTTCCATTTACCCACTCTAATACTTTAGGGGCAAGCGTCCTAGTATCCTTCATCAATTGCTCTACCTCCATCGTAATATCCTGTATAGCCATTAGATTGCAATGGTCTATTTCTTTACTCGTAATATATTCCTTATTGACATGTACTAAATAGGTCGCCGTGACTTTATAGCCACTATCCTCAAAGACCATTTTTTGGAAAGCTAAATCATGGTAATGCTCTTTTTTTACACGAGTAGCTGCTTTTACCTCAAATAGTGCTATCGTTTTAGCAGCTCCTTGACGCACTGCAATATCCGTAATCGCCAACATCCCCCCACTTTGGGCTTTTAATTGGAATACTACATCCTCAGGATTAATAGCCCAGTCTTCTATAACACAGCCATCCAAAAACCACTGTTGTGCGAAATCATCAATTAAATTTCCTTGGTCCAACTTATATTGACGGTCCAAATCTACAGGCGGCAATACAGACGGTTTGTTCTTTCTCAACCATAATTCCTCTGGACAATCTAAGTATTGAATGTAATCTGTCTTTGATAAGGCCTGTTGCTTATTATTCATGTTCTTTTTTATTTTTCCCTTATAATTAAACCATTGGCATCACATAGGACATCACTAAGGCTTGAATACCGCCTACAATCCCAATGACTGCCAAAAGTGCGGTCCATGTTTGCAAGGTTTCTTTCTCGGTCATCCCGCTTAATTTTCCAACAATCCAAAAGCCACTATCGTTCATCCAAGAACCTACCATCGCTCCATAACCAATCGCCAAAAACAGATAAATTGGATGATAGGCTAAAGTAGTGGTGCTGATAATCGCTGACATAATACCAGCAGTCGTAATAATTGCTACCGTACTCGACCCTTGCGCAAACTTTATAACTGCTGCCATTAACCATGCGATGATGACTAAATTGACACTAAATCCATTCGCTGATAAATCTTGAATCATTGTACCAATTCCTGAATTTCGAATCATCGCTCCAAACGCTCCACCTGCGGAAGTGATTAATATAATTAAACCTGCAATTTCTAAAGGTCTTTCCATTTGTACGCCTAAGCCTTTCAAATCCAAACCTTTATGTTTGGCCCACAAATATAAGGAAACTAATAAGCCCAAAAACATCGCTATATTTTTATTGCCCAAAAACTGAATAGTCTGTGTAAAATAATCATTTCTTCCTGCGTATAGAATATTTACTAAAGAAGCCGCAATAATTAACACTAAGGGTAACAAAATAGGTAGTATAGAGGCACTAAAAGAAGGCAAGCTTTTTTCAATTGCTACAGTATTTTCCTCCGTATAATCAGGTGGCAGAATATTCATTTTAGCATTTTGTCTTTGGCTGTATTTATAGCCTACAAAAGCTGGCAATATCCCTGATAAAATACCTACCCCAATCACAAAACCAATATCTAATTTTAAATCCTCTGTCATTAATAAAGGCCCCGGTGTCGGAGGCACCACCGAATGGGTAATGACCGCACCACAACCAATCGCCATCACAAAAAGGGCAAAATTCTTACCCGTCTTTTGAGCTAAAGCAATGGCTAAAGGCACTAATAAAAAGAAAACCGTATCAAAAAATACAGGAATGGACAAGATAAACCCCGCTATCAATAGGGCTATTCCAGCTCTACCCTCTCCAAAAATTTGAACCAATTTATTGACGATTCGTTCGGCTGCTCCACTCTCCGTCAAGGCTATGCCCAATACCGAAGCTATTGCTATCACAAAAGATACTTTTCCTGCGGTTACCCCAAATTCTTTCATGGCATTCTCCACAGCAACTATCCAAGTATTGGCACCTTCTGGTACCGTTTGTCCTAAAATCCCTACCAGAATAGCTGCTAACATTAAGGAAATAAAAGCATGTAATCTAAAAACAACGATAAATAAGACGACTGATAATGTACCTATTAACAGGACTATTAATGGCCAATAGGAAATGGTTGATTCCATAGTTTTGCTTGATATAAAAAATATTTCAACTATTAATTTATTTACTCATTTTCAAAATAGATAGTCAGATAAAAAATTGATATTACAAAAAATATTATTGTAATTTAATATCAATCTAATATCTGTGTTCCTTCACTAATTCGTGGTATGGATTGCTACCACGGATTAGTGAAGGAACACGGATATTTATTACTTTTTTAGCTGACCATCTAAATTTCATTAACCGACCTAAAGCTAAGGAATTATATATAATTTAAAATTAAAACAAGTAGAAAAATGAAAATAGTATTACTCTGTAGAGGTTTTGTTTAGAAGGAGGACCGTATACTATTCATCTTTCACCGCATACCGTCCACCGATTAATGTTGACCGTCTACCGAATAGTCTCTAGTATTATTCGTCTTTCTCAAAATTCTGACTAATTTAGATTTGTTATTATCTAGATTTTTTCTAAATCAATGGTGACAAAAATGAACTTATCTCTGCTAATCTAATTAAAACCACCATCAATTGATACCCAAATACTCAAATAACTCCAATCGGAATCCAGAAACCTTTGCGGACACGCAAGTAATTGCGGCTATTCAGGATAATGACAATGGTAACTCATTAGCCATCAAATGGTTTTTTGAAGATGTCAAGCATTATTCTTTAGGGGTCTGGCGAAAAAAATATCGAGATATTTCAGAGGAGGCTTGGGAAGATATTTTTACCGATTCTTCGATTAAGTTAATAACTCGGGTAAAAAAAGGATTGAAACTGAAAGAAGGGACTCGTTTGAAAAGTTATTTTACAACGGTTGTAGAATATAGTGTTCTAGACCACTTTGCTAAAAGCAAAAAAGAAAAAACACTCCCACTACTACCTAATCAACGTATAGAATCTTCCAATGACACCTACGCTTTTGAGGAAGCGCAAATAGCAAACCTCATCAAAGAAAAATTGCAAGAAATAACCGAAAATGCAGAGCAAGTAAAAGTTATTTTGCTCTTTGCTAAAGGATACAGGTACAAAGAAATCGTTAAAAAAACGACTTATAAAAGTGAAGGCGCTTGTAGAAATGCCTATTTGAAAGGAAAAAAGAGAATCGTTAGTTATATTCTGCAATATCCCGAAGAAGGGGCTGCTTTAAAGCGGATGCTCATGAGGGCAAGTAAGTAAATAGAATTTTAAAATTTTCATATGGTATATTTTGAAAAAATAGAAGCTTATTCAAGTGGCACAATGAATGAAATGGAACAATCCATTTTTGAGGAAGCATTGATAGATAATAAGGGCTTGCAGAAAGAATATGAGGCTTATCAAGCTGCCCAAGACTTGTTTAATTTTACGGCAGAAAAACTTTCTGAGGAAGAAGTTATAAGTGCTAGTGCTACTGAAACGGCTGACCAATTAATCAATTTCGCCGCTCAAAATCTTTCTGAGCAGGAAATTTTGGGGACTACCGAAACGGTAGCCGCTCCAAAAGAAGCAATCGTCAGGAGGCTAAAAACTAGACGTAATAGAATAGAATGGTTCGTTGCCGCTTCTATGCTTCTTTTCCTTAGTGTAATCGGTTCTCGTTTTTATACGAACAATCCTACAGACGCCATTCATACACCAACGGAAGTTATTGTAGAAAAAGATGTTGAACCTGCTATCAGCTCGCCAATTGAAGAAGAAAAGGTTATTCCTTCACCAATTATAGCTGAGCCAGAAGAGAAAATTGTTAAAAAAACAACTAAAAGGGTAGCTAAAAAAAGCAAGAAGCCTAGAAAATTTAAACCTGCAAAAGTTCGAATTACCCCTCAGGTTACTTCAGTTGTGGAACAACAACTTATTGCTGCAGTTGAAAAAGCCGAAAATATGACTACTCCTACTACTACTTCAACGATTGCTAAACCAATGGCTGTTTTGACTAAAGCCGAAAAAATAGTTACTGGGAAAATTATTAATAAAGGAGAAGCAGTTGTTTATAAAGCAGGCAATTCGATTACCTTAAAGCCTGGATTTCATGCCAAAGCAGGGGCTGATTTTGTAGCAACTTCTTTAGACAATGAAACTGTCACAGATTTAACCAAAGTAGCAGTTATCGAGCAGGAACAATCTGTCGTTTATAATGCAGCTAATAGTATTACCTTGAAACCTGGGTTTCATGCCAAAGCAGGAAGTACATTTGTAGCTACTACTGAAACTCCTAACACGACTACCGTTGTCTCTACAGATGCTGTTATTTCTGACAAGGAAAGTGTGATTGTAAAAGCAGATAAAACCATTACTCTAAAAGCTGGATTCCATGCTAAAGCGGGTGCTGAATTTGTGGCTAAGGTAAAATAAATTCATTCCTTTTATTACCCAACCAATTGCTTGAAATCCATCTTATTCATATACAAATAGTAAGAAGTAAACAGTAAAACTGTCCCCACTAATTGTAGAGTTATACTGTCTCCAAGGGCTTGATGTGCTAAAATTGCCAATAACAAATCAAATGCTAAACCCGAATACACCCAATGCTTTAAGAAAGAGGTACGAGGAATTAGCAATCCAATTACAGCTAATACTTTTAAGGGGCCTAATAATTTAGGTAGATAATCAGGATAGCCGAAACCTCGCCACATCTCCAAATATTGCTCCCCTCCTGTCAATGCCATATAAGCAGAAAAAGAAAATAATAAGGCGACTAAAGCAGTCGTCAACCAGTAAAGTATTTTAGCCATATTCATAAGTAAGTTGATTTGTAACCATTCAGAAGCGAGAACAGAGAGTAGAGATTAGAGACTTGAAATCGGTAAAATTGCTTTTTAATTAATATAAAGCCCATTTTTTTCTTGAAAGTAATCTCTTTTCCCTGCCTGCCGCAGGCAGGTCTCAATGTAATGGTCTCTACTCTCTGTTCTGAATAGTTATGCTGATTTTTAATAAATTTGAATTAAAGGTAAATTATTCTTTACATTAACACCCCATTTTGAGCTGCTACTGGTGGTGGAATATCCGTTTCTCCTAACATCTGTTTTAAATCAATTTCGATAACTCGACAAAGGCAATAAAAAAACAAATATACAAATTAGACTTATTTCCGCTTAAACAATCATTTGACATTCCTGTTTCTCCTTCAAATTAATAATAATGATGGCACTCAAATTAATGTATACTGCGAATATTTTATTGGCTGGTTGGATAAGTATTAGTAGTCTTTTTTTTTCAGAAAGAGCCATTCATACCGTCTTTGAAAACAACTTCGCTTATTCAGAAGCCATTCGATTGGTCGGGGCGCTTTGGTGGGCTATTTTTATATTATCCATTATAGGTTTATTTTTTCCGATGCAAATGAGTTTGGTCTTATTATTTCAGCTCATTTACAAAAGTTCATGGTTGGCTGTCGCCGCTTTGCCAGCTATGCTGAATCAAACGGCTTATCCAAAAGGAATGTCGATATGTTTTATTATTTGGGTAATCATTTTACCATTCGTAATTCCTTGGAGGCATCTTTTTAGCGCAACTACCTAAACAAATATCTATACTCCCTGTTTGGCATTTATGAAATATTATGTTCTTATTTTATTCAGCTTCTTTCTCACCGATTTAGTTGCGCAAACTGAAAAAAATTGCCTACTAGATAATGAATCAAA
>CALLVC010000494.1 GCA_938010785.1 uncultured Saprospiraceae bacterium | reverse complement strand
TAAATTTCTTTTAACATTTCGTAGGTGGCTAAATCTTCTTCTTCGTAGACATCGGCTTTATTAAAAACAATGATGGTGGGAATATTATGCGGTTCCGTCATTAAGAGAAAACGGTCTATAAAGCCCTGTTTGAGCATGGGCTGAACGATGGTCATGTAAATAATCGCTTGGTCAATATTACTGGCTAAAAGGTGTAGGTTTCGCTTTTGTCTCGGAGATTGTCGAACGACGTAATTTTGGCGTGGTAAAATCTTTTTTATCAAACCTGTTCCTTCCTCTTTTTCTATAATCAGTTCTACTTTATCTCCTACCGCAACAGGATTGGTTAATTGAAAATTATTGAGCTTAAATTTACCTCTTATTCTACAATTGACAATTTTTCCTTCTTCGGTTCTTACAAGATACCAACTACCAGTCGATTTAGTGACGATTCCTTTTTTTAGTGATGAGTGTTGAGTGATGAGTGATGAATTTTGAGCGATGGAGGAGTGATGAGTTTTGAGTGACCAGCTAGGATTATTAGCGACTCATTTCTAACCACTAATCACCGCTTAATTTTGAATAAATGGTGCGATTAAATGAAATTCAGGAATTTCTGCATCTATCATTACACCATCTGTAATTCTTTGCATGGTATAATATCCGTACATTTTTCCTATTGTGGTCTGCATTTCTGTCCAAGAATTATATTCGAATTTTTCCCCTGGACGAATGACCGGTGTTTGTCCAATGACCCCTTCTCCCTGTACTTCTCTTAGCTGATTGCCTGAATCATAAATAAACCAATGTCTACCCAATAATTGAACGGTTTCTTCACCCATATTTCGGATAGTTACATAATAGGCAAAAACATACTTTTCTTTTTGGGGATTAGAGTATTGTTCTTGATAGACTGGCTTAATGCTTATTTCTATCCCTTGTGTAATTTGTGTTTGTTTCACTACAATAAAATTTTGAATTTAGGGAAAGGTTGATGAAGTAATAACTTCAAATAACTAAGTAGTCGAACAAAAATAATCTAACAACTACGCTATCAGAGTTGATTGATTATTGGTTGATTGATTATTGATTATTAGCTAATTACACGTGTTCATAAGCGTTTAGAAAATAATTAATAATCATTAATTAATAATGTCCTTCTAAGTACTCAACCTTCTTTCGTTTCTATTTCTTTGTTTTTTTCTTGGCTTTGGGCTCCTCTAAATCCATAAAATCAATAACCATTTGTTCTGCTTCTTTTAAAGCTACTGATAATTGATCATTTATTAAGACTTTATCAAAGTTATTTTCGTAGGTTAATTCTTCTTTGGCACGAGCGATTCTTTCTGCTAAAGTCTTTTTATTTTCGGTATCTCTATTTTCTAACCGCCGAATGAGCTCTTCTAAAGAAGGTGGTTTGATGAAGATGGCTAGGGCTCGGTCACCATATAATTTTTTCAAATTGGTGGCGCCTATTACCTCTATATCAAAAACCACATTTTTCTTCTTTCGCCACTTTTTTTCTATTTCACTTTTTAGGGTGCCATAAAATTTGCCTGGATACACTTCCTCCCACTCCGCAAAAGCTTCTTTTTTGATTCGATTATTAAACTTTCTCAAGGTTAGGAAATAATAATCTTTTCCATCCACCTCTCCTTCTCTTGGTGGGCGAGTGGTCGCCGAAACCGAGAAAGATAAATTTTCGAAAGTTTTTAATAAATGCCTTACAATCGTGGTTTTACCTGCTCCTGACGGCGCAGTGACGATTAACATCTTCTTCATTTCTAAAAGGTTTCAGGCATTAGGTGTTGGGTACTAGGTAACAAGTCTAATAGCGAACCTGACACCTGATATCTGACACCTGACACCTCTTCTAAACGGCATTCGCCACTTGTTCTTTAATTTTTTCTAAATCGTCCTTCATCTTTACAACGAGTCGTTGAATATCGGAAGAATAAGCTTTTGCCCCCAAGGTATTAATTTCTCTGCCTATTTCTTGACTAATGAAGCTTAATTTTCTACCTTTTTGAGCATCTTTAGCGTTTATTTGCTCTATAAAGTACTTGCAGTGCTGACCTAATCGTACTTTTTCCTCTGTAATATCCATCTTTTCTAAATAATAGATGACCTCTTGCTCAAATCTATTTTGGTCTACTTTTTCTTTGCTAAAATTTTCTTCCAAATTTTTCATCAACCGTTCTCTTAATTTAACCACACGGTCTGATTCAAATGGAGCAATTTCACCTAAATAGGTTTGAATATTGTTTACGCGTAATAGTAAATCTGTCTCCATTGCTTTTCCTTCATCCGAACGAAAGTTATTAAATGCTTTGACGGCATTTAGAATAGCACTCGATGCTTGTAACCATTCTTCCGCCTCTATAGTTCCTACATCTGCGCCAACGACATTAGGTAATCTTAGTATTGCAGGAATTAAACCTTCATTATTAATTTCTAATTCTTTCGATAAACTGCTTAGTTCTTTGAAGTAACGTTTAAATAAAGGTACATTTAAACTGAAATCTTCATCTCCTTCTGGAGACCTTATTTCCATACTCACTTCGATTTTCCCCCTTTCGACATTATCCGACACTAACTTTCGAATTTGGACTTCCTTTTCCTTATAGTTTTGGGGTATCTTTAGGCGTATATCAGTGAACTTGCTGTTTAGTGAACGAATCTCTACTAAAATTTCTTTGTTACTGTAGCTGGCTTCTGCTCTACCAAAGCCCGTCATTGATAATACCATAAATTTTTTTTTAAGCAATTACTATTAATTAATTCAAGTTGCGGACAATTCTTAAAGAAAGAAAATGCGTTAATTTTTGGTTCATTTTACTTGCTTCGCCGTAAAATTTCCAAAAATTGCCTTATTTCCTTCCATTATCCGCAACTTGGGTTAATTACAAGAATTGCAAGTGGTTTGATTTATAAACGACAAAAATAAGTTTAATGCTTTTGTCTTAAACACTTTTGCCAATAATTAAACGTCATTTTGAGGCAAATTTGGGGAATTTTTATCAAAAATCAGCTACTTTTTTTGCAAAGGTAACTAAAGCAATGCATTAAAAGGTAACCTGTCGATGATTGCTTCCGTAATACTACACATTCTACAATAGTGCTAAGTATGATATCTTGTATTTACAGTTAGATAAAAGAAAAGGCATTTTTAAGGATAAAAACATAATTAACTGATTATCAAATTATAAAAAATACTTCGATAATCCCTTTAATTATGGAGTTCGGGCAAAATAATATTGAAAAATCTTTCAATTATTGAAAAAATAAACGAAATTTGCCGCCTGTGCAGTTAAATAAATAATATTCATAACTTATTATAAACCAGTCCTTAATATGAGAAAAGCTGATTTAGTAACAGCAATTTCAGAGAAGACAGGCATCGCAAAGGTCGATGTATTGGTTACATTGGAATCCTTTTTCAAGGAAGTAAAGGATACCTTAACCGAAGGTGAAAATGTTTATATTCGAGGTTTTGGTTCTTTTGTCGTAAAGAAGCGAGCTAAGAAAATTGGACGCCATATCAAGAAAAACATTGCCATTGAAATACCTGAGCATTACATTCCTTCTTTCAAGCCTGCTAAGATTTTTGTAGAGCAAGTGAAAGGAAATGTAACAGCTTTGCCTGAAGATGAAGGCGTTTAAAACTTTTTTTTGCCTATAGCTAATGCAAATTTATTGCTTTTGCTATAGCAAATGTTAAGATTCTTTGGTAATAAAAGTATTTCTTCTTTTTGAAGATTCTTTTTTTTATACTCATCTTCAACTAGATTTTGATAAGTATTCTACTCTTTTGTTGGAATACTTATCAAATCTTTTTCGATATTCTTACTCACCTCATACCTTTTTATTAATTACTGGCTAGGTTTTCCTGTAATTAAGCTAAAATTTTCGTACTTTTGCACTCGCATTTTTGGCTCTACGTAAATTCATTAAAACTTCTATGTCTAAATTACAATCAGTTGTATTATCTATAGGTTTAGTTTTATTTTGTTTACTTTATTTTGGTTTTAGTACCAAACCAAAAAGTACTGCCGGTATTGAAAGCAAACGGGTAGTAGCGACAGAAATAACAGATATTAATAATCTGATTCGAAATGTGCAGGATGAATTGACAGCGGACCAAAAGTCCTACCTTATTACTTTAGAAAAAGAAGTAGAAGGTAGCGAAAATGAGTCTAATAAGATAGAATTGTTGAAAAGGTTATCTGGAAAATGGTTTGAATACAAACAACCGCATATTGCAGGTTTTTATGCAGAGAAGGTAGCAGAAACGGAAAATACCGTTGATGCATGGTCTATTGTAGGAACTACCTATGCTGCTGCTTTCAAAATGGAAGCGGAGCAAAAAGTAAAAGATTATGCGCGCGCGAAAGCTACTGCAGCCTTTGAAAATGCTATTTCATTAGCTCCTGATGCCATTCAATCTAAAGTTAATTTGGCTTTGTGTTATGTCGAATATCCTTTGCCCGATAATCCGATGAAAGGTATTTTGATGCTTATTGATTTGAACAAAGAGAATCCTGATAATCCCCTAGTTTTAACGAATTTAGGGAGATTAGCTATACAAACCGGTCAATACGATAAAGCTATTGAACGGTTGGGAAGAGTTGTTGAACTGGACCCGAATAATAGAAATGCCAATTGCTTATTGGCCCAGGCATATGGGGAAATGGGCAATCAAGAAAAGACAGATTTTTATCTGAATAAATGTAAAGCATAAAATTTAATGAACAAGTAGGTAAACTTATTTGTATTCATTTTAAAGAAAATTAATTACTAAACTTATATAAAACATTTTTAACATGCCTTGTGGTAAAAAGAGAAAGAGACATAAGATTGCGACTCATAAACGTAAAAAGCGTCTTCGCAAGAATAGACATAAAAAGAAAAACCGATAAAATATAAACCATCTTACTTGGTATCAGTAGGTTTATTTAGTAATCTAAAATAAATTCATGGTTTCTAATTTTTGATTCTCTGACTAAATTCGTGAAAGAGTCGATTCAATTCCAATTTTTTTCTTGCCCTCTGGTTAGAAAAAAACTTGAAATTAAAGCGACTACGAAATTTCTCAGAGAAAATGATTTTGTATCGAAAACCATGAATTTTATTTTTATTACTGTTCGGAAAAACTTGGGTAAAAGAACTAGGAGTAGTAAAATAATAATTGATGTGAATAGAAATATTACTAACTCCAGTAGATTTTAGTTGGCACACACTAAGGATTAAATGCTATTTCCTTATTGTTGCTGTTGCTTAACTACTTTTCTTGGTAATCATACCATTATCCTTGAAAAAGGCTGATACATGATAAGATATATTGATTGGGAATCTTAGCTTTAAATGACTATTTTGCTTTGATTCAATACAAATTCTAAAGTTAAAAGGAGCTTTTCAAAACCTTTAAACCAATAAATACTACCTAATATTTACTCCTGTTCTTAACACATTTCTTCTAAGTTTTTCCTTAAATCTACTTCTCTAAAGTGATTTGCTTGGCTTTTCAGGCTATAACAGTAATCCAAATGAAATCAGCTTTATTGTCTTATAGACAACTCTGTTTATATATTAAAAACTGTTGAATTAAAAAAAATCGCCAAACTGAATCATTTTATAAATCAGGTATAGCTACAAACGTACCTATTATTGTGGAAAAAGAACTTATTATTAATTCTACTCCTTCGGAAGTAGAAATTGCGTTATTGGAAAATTCTAAACTAGTAGAATTACATTTTCAAAAGACCAATAATAATTTTACCGTTGGCGATATCTTTATCGGCAAGGTTAGAAAACTAATGCCGGGATTAAATGCCGCATTTGTTGATATTGGTCATAAGAAAGATGCTTTCCTTCATTACACCGACCTTGGACCAAAACTTCGCTCGCTTATTAAATATACGGACGGCGTAGTTGACGGTGGTATCTCTACTCCTTTATTAGAAAATTTTAAATTCGAACCAGAGATTGTTAAAACTGGTAAAGTAGACCAAGTTCTGAAAAAACGACAGCCTCTTTTGGTACAAGTTTTAAAAGAACCTATTTCTACTAAAGGACCTCGGCTAAGTTGTGAAATTACTATTCCTGGAAGATATCTAGTGTTAACTCCTTTTTCAAATGTTGTCGCGGTTTCTAAGAAATTAGGAAATTCAGAAGAACGTAAAAGACTACAGTTGATAGCAGAGAGTATTAAGCCCAAAAATTTCGGATTAATTATTCGTACGGCTGCTGAAGGGAAAAAGGTGGCAGACTTACACGAGGAACTTCGTTTGATGGTTGGTAAATGGGAAGATATTTATTCGCAAATGCAAAACAATACTGCTCCAGTAAAATTGTTGAGCGAATTGGATAAAGCTTCTAGTATTTTGCGAGATGTGTTGAATGACTCTTTTAACCGAATTGTAGTTAATGACAAAGAATTATACGAGAACATTAGACATTTCTTGAAATCTATTGCTCCTGACGCTGTCAAAATAGTGAATTATCATAAATCAAATAAATCGATTTTTGATACTTATGGTATTTCTCGACAAATTAAATCTTCTTTCGGTAAGACTGCTACTATGATTAGTGGCGCTTATTTGGTGATTGAGCATACGGAAGCAATGCATGTGGTCGATGTAAACAGTGGACCGAAGACACCAAGTTCTAACCAAGAAGAAGCGGTCTTAAGAGTTAATATGGAAGCTGCTGAAGAAATTGCTCGACAATTGCGTCTACGAGATATCGGAGGTATTATTATCGTCGATTTTATTGATATGCGAAATGCAGAGCATCGTAAACTTTTGCTTAAAGCTGTTCGGGATGCCATGAAGAAAGATAGGGCGCAGCATACGATTTTACCATTGAGTAAATTTGGCTTGATGCAAATTACGCGTCAAAGAGTTCGGCCCGAAGTGAAGATTAATACAGCTGAAGTTTGTTCGGTTTGTGAAGGTTCTGGAAAAGTGAATGCGACTATTTTATTGACGGACGATATAGAAAGAGATTTAGAATTTATTATCCAATCTAGACCAAAGTCTAAGATTCTTTTGAAAGTTCATCCTTATGTATCTTCTTATTTGAAGAAAGGATTCTTTTCTAATTATCAAGTGAAGTGGTACAAGAAATATTACAAATGGATTAAAGTGATTATGGATAACGATTTCCATATCAACCAATACAAATTCTATGATGGAAATGATGACGAGATTCGGCTGAATTAATGAATAGTTGTGAGTGGTTAGTTGTGAGCGGTAAATCTACTCACCACTAACCATTCACAACTAACCACTATAAACTATTTCCCTGCGAGTGCTTTAATTTTATCCTCTAGTTCAAACTCATCACCAGGTACATAACCATTATGATGATAAACGATATTTCCTTCTTGATCTAATAAAAAAGTTTGAGGAATTGTCTGAAAATTAAAAGCTGTTTGTAGTTCTGTTGCTTTCCCTGTTAATACCGTATATTCCCACCCTTTAGAAGAAATCATTCCGGGAACTGTAGCTACAGCTCGTCTAGTATCTATAGAAACTGCTACCAATTCCATATCATAATCTTCCTGCCAATCTTCATAAACTTCTGCAATAGCGTCTAATTCTTTTTTACAAGGAGCACACCAGGTTGCCCAAAAGCTTATTACTGTTATTTTTCCGTTTTTGGCAAAGTCTTGTATGTTTTTTGACTCTCCTTTTAAAGTCTTAAGTGTGACTTCAGGAACTGTTTTATTTTGAGCAAAAGCAGTTGTGAGGAATAAAGAAAAACTTAATAGGAGGATAGATTTTATCAATTTCATAAGTAGTGAAATATTTTATTAATTTTTAAACATTAATTTGACCTTGATTTTTTCTCAAGTCACCGCAATATCCTTTGATTTTAGTAGAAATGCTTAAAATTAACAATGTTTTAATATTTGCTTACTGTTTCTATCTCATTTCTAAAATAATCTATAACCGACTAAGGCATTAATAAAGACATTTCGAGGATTACTAAATCCTTCTTCTGTTTCAATTAATAGTTGCTGTGCACTAACCGTAAAATCCATTGCTATGCTGATTCTTTTATTTAATTGGCGACCTATTTTTAAAATGCCAGCATGGTCGTAATCTTTCATATTAGCGGACTCGTCAAACGCTTGGTCGTTAAAACTTAATAGCAATGCCTTGACATCTACTGACCCATCTAGCGTGCCGTCTAACATTTTAGAATATTGATAGCCTACACCAATCCACCATTTTTTTAAATGCACATTGACTAAGACGGGGAAATCCAAATAGGTCATATCAAATCCAGCGGCTACGGTGCCCGTATATTTTACTCTTAAAGGAAAAGGGAAACGCTCCCCAAATACGCCTCTGGTAGCATCATACTTCCCGCTGACAGGAGAAGTGAAGCTACTGCCTTTTTTAGCGTAAGCCGCACCAACCGTCATAGAAAACCTTGGATTAAAAACGTAAGTGTATTCTAGTCCTGCATTTAGCCCAATACCTGGTTTGCCTGTAGCTTCAGAAGGAATGTCTTTAACTACTATAGGGCTTCCTGTAGTTATGCCCGCTCGCACTTCTAAATGAGCGCGTTTGCTGTTTCGTTGACTATAGGATGAATTGATAAATATTAAAGTAAATAATAAAAGAAATAGCCCTTTGTGTAAATCGGTTGTGGTAATCATTTTGTGTTATTAAATAAGTGAAGGTTAAAATTGGAGCAATGCACTTTAATCCGTTGCTCCTGTTGGTAGGTGTTTGTTTTAGCTGTAAAAATACTATTCAGCTTTAGGCTTATTGGCATTCAATAATTAGTAAAATTGGCGTATTATAGCAGAACGGACGATTTAATATTAATTTTTCACTTATAAGAACTATAAAAACCTTTTTCTAGAATTATTCCTGTTATTTATTTAAACAAAAAATAGCTTTTTGTATTTCTATAAACTTTTTTGTTTATCTTTGTTTTTATTTTGGACTTTTAGAAAACCATACCTAACTCATGCAAAAACTGTATGCCATTGTCGATATAGAAACTACGGGTGGGAGAGCTTCTCGGGATAGAATTACGGAGATAGCAATTGCCTTGCATGATGGCGAAAAAGTAATAGATTCATATGAAACACTGATTAATCCTGAAACGATTATTCCCTTTGGCATTACTCGATTAACTGGGATTACTCAAGGAATGGTGGAAGATGCACCAAAATTTTATGAAGTGGCTAAGAAGATTGTGGAGATGACGGAAAAGGCTGTTTTTGTAGCACATAATGTTCGGTTTGATTATGGGTTTATTCGAGAAGAATTTAAACGATTAGGCTATACTTATAGTCGGCGTCAATTATGTACAGTTAGGTTAACTAGAAATACTTTCCCTGGTTTACGTTCCTATAGTTTAGACAACCTTATTCGACATTTTAATATTCCTTTCCGTAATCGACACCGAGCTATGGGCGATGTCGAAGCAACAACTATTCTTTTTGAAAAAATCTTAGATAAGGAAGAGAGCACAAAGAGAATGACGGATTTGATTAATCTAGGGGTAAAAGAATCAAGACTCCCTAAAAATATCACCTTAGAGCAATTACATAAGCTACCTGAAGTGGCTGGCGTTTATTATTTTTATGATGTTAATGGAAATGTAGTGTATGTGGGAAAGAGCATTAATATCAAAAAGCGAGTGATGGAACATTTTGCAAAAACTACCACTAAGGCTAGCAAATTGCAAAAATATGTAGATGATATTTCTTACGAACTTACTGGAAGTGAATTAGTGGCTTTGCTCTATGAATCTGTCGAAATTAAACGACTTCGACCACCAATTAATCGGGCTCAACGATTAAGAGATTTTCCTTATGTTATTCATCAATTTATTAATGAAGAAGGATATATTTGTTTGGATATTGCCAAACCAACTGCCAAGATGAGGAAATCTATGAATGTGGTTGCAGAGTATCCCAAAATTGCTAGTGCTAAAGGTTATTTGGCAAGAGCCTTGAACCAATTTGAATTATGTGCTTTTCATTGTAATATCGAAGCGGGTAACCAACCTTGCTTTAATTATCATGTGAAGAAATGTCATGGTTCTTGTCTAGGAAAAGAAACACCAACAGACTACAACGAAAGAGTACAGGAAGCAATCGAATATTTGTTAACTGTTTTTGAAGAAGATTTCTTTGTAATTGATAAAGGACGGACGGAAACAGAAAAAGCAGTCGTACTCGTAGAAGAGGGGCATTATGCTGGTTATGGATATATTGAGGTTGAAGATATGAGAGGGGAACATTCCCTAAGAGATGTAATAAAACCTGTGCAGGGCAATGCAGAAACTGCTAAAATTATCCGTCGATTTTTGGCTGGCAAGCATAGTGCTAAAGTTGTTCCTATCCAAATTAAAAGTGGCTTGACTTTTGAATCTTGATAAACTAGACTTTATTATCATAAAGAGCTTCCAAAACCTGCCTAGTAGGGCAGGTTCTGGAAGCTCTTCTCCTAAGAAGTTTTTTCGAATAAAGTCTACTTTATTTTATTCAATCCGTATTTGCATTCATTACTCCCCTTCTATTTAATTTATTCAGAATCATTATTGGCTTTTAACTACTTTCAATTTTGTTAAATTATTGAGTAATAGTTGTTTATGTCCTGTGTAGAACAATAGGATAAATCTGTGATTTTTTTGTGATGACCGCAATGACTTTCTTTTATAAATTTGTACACGGAAATTTACCCAACTGTTATAAAAACTTATTTATTAAAACCTTTTATCATGAAAAATACCTTTTATATAGCCTTATGCACACTTTTATTTAGTGCCTGTATTGGCGATGATATTATTATGGATAGGGTAGAGGAGACTTTGAGAATTACTGCTCAAGCTGCTTCTATTGCTGCGGGTGAGACTTTTTTATTTGAAGCTCGCTACACTAATAATATTGGGGAAACTGAGAAAGGACAAGTTACTTGGCTAAGCTCTGATGCAGCTATCTTATCTATTGATCAAGATGGATTAGCGACTGCAATAACACAAGGGGTAGTTATAGTGTCTGCTGAAGTGACGTTGGAAGATGGGACTATTCTAAAAGAGGAAATGGATGTCGAAGTTAGTATGGTGACTGTAGAAATAGAATTGCCAACTAGTCGCTCTGGCGTAATTGAAACAACAACCTTCTACGATTTAGAAGGAGATTTTACCATAAATGCAGTTGATGATGATTTAGTGATAGAAATCGCTGATAATTATAAAGCTTCTAGTGCTTTGCCTGGACTGTATGTCTATCTAACGAATAACCCAAATTCTATTAACGATGCATTAGAGATTGGAGAAGTAGAAGTCTTTGAAGGGGCACATACCTACGAAATAGAAAATGTTGGTTTAATGGACTATGATTATATTTTATATTTCTGTAAGCCATTTAGAGTAAAAGTTGGAGACGGAGAAATTGAATAAACAGATTTTATTGTAAACTGAAAAACTGAAAATTATCATGAAAAATATATTAATAACCTTATCCTTTTTATTCTTTTCTATTGCGCTACAAGCTGGTGGTGGCTGGCCCCAAGCTAAAGGAAAAGGATATGTGAAAATTTCTGAATGGTGGTTAATTGCCAATCAGCATTACACAGACCAAGGGCGCATTGACCCCAATTTAACGAATGGCTTGTTTAATACAACGCTTTATGCAGAATATGGCTTAACTGACCGATTGACCGCTATCATATATTCTCCGCTTTTTAGTCGTTCTTATTTTAATAATGAAGTCTCTGGTACGACAGGTGATATTTTGACGGAAGGAGAAGCTATTAACGGTATTGGAGATACAGATATTAGCTTAAAATATGGACTGACAAAAGGTAAGGGAATTGCTTTAGCAGCAACAATTACTTTAGGCTTGCCTATTGGAAATGATTCAGGTGGCTCTCAAGGAAATTTGCAAACAGGCGACGGTGAATTTAATCAATTAATCCAATTAGATGCAGGGGCAGGATTTCCTTTGGGGCAGACAAATGGGTATGCAAATGTTTATGTTGGATTTAATAATAGAACCAATGGATTTTCAGATGAATTCCGATATGGTTTTGAAGCAGGCATTAATTTATTTGATAATCGATTGACTGCTATTGCTAGATTTATAGGCGTAAAATCTTTTAGAAATGGAGAAACCGCGGCGGAATCTAGTAATACAAGCATCTTTGCTAATAACGCGGAATTTTTTAGTTTTTCTCCAGAAATTGCTTGGAATTTTAACGAGAATTGGGGCGTTGCGGCTGGAGTAGGGACGGCTCTTTCTGGTAAAATTATTTACGCTAATCCTTCTTATAATGTGGGTGTATTTTTTAAGTGGTAAACCATAGCCGTTAGGCTAAGTGTTTTTAATAAAAAGCAGGTGATACTTTCAAAGTATCTCTTTCTTTTAATATCCTTCGGATTAAGCGGATTTTTTAATACGACTTTTTAAAAATCCGTATTAAAATCCGCCTAATCAGCTCAATCCGTATAACCTATTTTGTCAAGTTTGATTTGATTTTTATAAAAAGCCTTCAAAATAGATTTATCTGTACAGGTCCAATAAATGTGTCGGTACGCTTCTAATCAATCGGCCAAGCCTTCAATTCTTCCTCCGTAAACATTTCTTCTCTATCCGCAGTCTCCGCTCGAAGTTTGGTAATCACCGATTCTTTTAGGTTGAACCAAACAGGTTTACTAGTAAATCCATTTTTAAGAAAAGCAATAATATCATTAATATCTCTATCCGAGATGTCTGGATTTTGTTTGATGCCGGGCATCACTGCCGCCCCTTCATAAATTTCTCCATGCACCGTAATTGGGCCTTGCAAACCATTGAGCATGACTAAGACAATATGTTCTGCTGGACCATCGACATATTCTGATTGATAAAGTGGAGGGGCTAAGTTTTCAATTCCTTTTCCATCATGACCATGACAAGTCCCACAATACGTTTGGTAGAGTTCAAAACCTCTGGTTCTGTTATCCGTTTGGTCATTGGTGCTAGCAATTAATTCTTTTCTTTTGTCATTGGCTTGATTGTCAATCGTTTCCAAAAGCATGGTATTGATATAGCTCTCTGCTTTATACTGTTGCATGATAGGTAAAACGGTAGCTTCATTTCCACCAATACTACTCACTAAGGCTTCCGACATAATGGGGTCATCTGCATACATTTGTGCTAAAATCAGCCAAGATTTATTTTCAACAGCCCCAATCGTATGCGCCAATTGCAAATGATTATCATAATTTTTACCCTCTAATGCTTTCGCAAAAATTGGTACTAAATCATTAGCATTGGCTTTAGTTAGAATAGTTTTGGCGACTAAAATGAGCTGAGAAAGTACTTTAGGGTTATCCGTAGGAATACTCGTCAATAATTCAGGCGTGATTTCGCCCATTCCTTCTAAAGTCCATAGCGCCTGAATTTGGCCTGTTGACCGTTTGGCAGATTGGGCTAGTTTGGTGATGGCAGGGACTAAGTCTTTGTCGTTCCCAAAGACTAGATTTTTCTGAGCGACGGTTCGTTGCCAAGCGTTTTTGGAATCTAAAAAAGAAACCCAATCTTTGAGTGCCAGTCCACTTAAATTAGGAATGGGCTTGACGGCATTGGTACTATCAGCTATTCTGAAAATCCGTCCACCAAGCGGCAGCGTATCCATTTTATTTTTTAAAATCAACTCTTTCAAATAACTGGTCATATAAGCACTGTGCTGAATGACTGCTTTTCGCATATCGACCACATACAAAGCGCCATCAGGGCCATTATTCAAATTGACAGGGCGGAAAGTTTCATCCATTGATACCAAAAACTCACTACCTTCACTTGTTGGTATTGCAGCAATTTTCCCTTGTTCCTGTTTCAATTCATAGCGTTTGACCAAATTGCCTTCAGGGCCACAAACGAATGCTTGCTGATAATAGTCTTTTCTAAATTGACTACCTCGATAAATATGTGGGGTACAAGCAGAAGTAAAGGTTTTAACTCTACCATTTTCATCAAAAGCACCCTTATTATACCCTCGATTAATCAGTGTTGGATGAGCAGGATAGAAACGACGAGATGGCGATAAATTTTGTTTTTCAATATTTTTGCTATCCAGAAAAGGATTGGCATTCACCTGATTAGAAGGAACAAAATCCCCAAAGATTGGATTACTGTTATTATTATAATACAATCGACCTGCATCATCATTACTGATACCCCATTGACCTCTAGAATGTGTTGGCGTCATTTCCCATTTTCCATCTTTGAAACGGTAGCGGCGGTCACTTTTAGCACTATAAATCCAGTTGTCGATATTATACAATAAGCCATTGGGCGCATGCTCTACGTTTCCACCAACGGAGTATAAAGAATCCACTAATTCTCGTTTTCCAGGTTGGTCATTTTCAATGGGTACCCAATATAAATTAGGTGGTTCTGCGTACAACAAACCACCATTTACTAATTCTATCGCTCTAGGCAAAACCAATTCATCCAAGAAGACGGTCTTTTTATCCATGACCCCATCGTTATCCGTATCTTCCAAAATCGAAATTTTTCCATCCGCTAAATACTCATCTGAGCCATCAATATCTCGCATATAGCCTGTCATTTCCACTGCCCAAATACGACCACTTTCATCAAATTCAATTTCTACAGGAGAGATTAAAAGCGGCTCCGCGGCTACGGCTTTGATATGGAATCCTTTTTCTAGCGTAAATTCACCTGTTAAATCTCTATTATCTGTTTTTTTACAGGCAGAAAAAAGAAGTAGTGAAAAAACGAAAATTAATAGTAATTTATTCATTATCAATTGTTTAGAAGGCAGTTTAGTAAGTTTTCGTTGGACGCTCGTCAGGAGACGACCAGATAGCAATTTCTAGTCTGGAGGCCATCAGGCTAAGAAAACACTTCTAAATTAACCCTCCCCTAACTCCTCCCTTAAAATGGAGGGGGACTAATTTTTTGCAACTTTGATAAGTTATCGGCAATTTATCCGATAATTTGCGAGTTTGACGACTCCCTTCTCTTTGAAGGGAAGGGCTGGGGATGGGTTAAAGTGCTTAGCCTGACGACCTAGTCTAGACACCACTATCCGCTGGTCCTCCTGACCAGCATTGAGAATTTGCGTAATTTATTTTTACATTTTGTCTAATGAATCACAATTTTTTTATAGAAACTCACAAATCAATCCAGCCATCAAGGCACAGCAAATGATACCAAACCCAAGATGTATCCACATTGGTTTTAAAGGTTTTCCTTGCAATAAGGTGGTAATACCTAGAAAGCCGATACCCCAAACTAATCCATTTTCAGCACCATGAATAATTCCATGCCCAAAAGACCGATGGCGTTCACCGTATTTAGACATAAATTCCGTGATAAATTGATTGTATTCATGGTTGGCATCTGCAAGGCTCGGGTCCATAAAAAACAATTGGTACATAGCGGATTGGTGAACCGAGGCAAAAGTCAATAAGTAAGCCCAGAAAAGGCTAAAAACATAAATTAGAATAAGTCGCCCGGGAGTTCGATTACCAGTGACTTGGTCTATAGGTCTATCCGTCAAATTAGCTAATCTAGTGCCGAAGACATTCGGAGAATAGTAAATATACCCAATAATTAGGGGAACTAAAGCCGAAATGGGCAGAATAAACCAGTTTAATGCAGGCATGAGGTTGAATTTTAGATTTTTAAACTGCGACAAAATAGGAAAAAAAAGTAGGAAAAAGAGACAAATTAATCGGGTAATATTTTTTTTGACAAAAGAGGGAGTTTATATCTATTTGCTTGAATCAAAATTAATTAGAACTAAATTTTAAAATTGTTAGCATGAACCAACCTAAGTCCATTATTCAAACTTGTACAGGTAATTTGACTGCTAGCAAAGCATTTTACCAAAAACTGGCATTTACTAGCTTATCAAAAGACAATCGAACCATCTTCACGGACGGAAAATTCCTATTAAAAATTAACCCTGAAAATACTGCTAGAACAGGTTTGAAATTATATCAAGAGGATTGGGCAGCAAGGATTGAACAATTAAAAACCATTACGACAGTAGTTGATTTAGAAGGAGGGTATTTAGTCAGTGACTCAAATGGCGTAAAAGTCTATTTAATGAATGGAGCATTGGATAGACACTGTTTTACAAGTAGACAAACCAAGACCAGAACCTTCATACTGGATGGTCGCCAACGGATAAATTTGAAATAAATCAAAATTTTCTCCGAATGGAGGCTTAAAGTTTGAGTTTGAACTTGGTTCTTGAACTTGAACTTGAACTTGAACTTGAACTTGAACTTGAACTTTATGCTATCCTCCAATAGAAGCCATAGATTCAGTGATAGGTAAGCCAAAATTTCGCTTCTTTTCTGCTTCGAATCCATCTTTAGCACGGTTGCCCAAGGCTTCTAGAAAGGTATCTTGTAATTGTTTATCGGTTGCTCCAGAGCGAATAATATCTCGAATATTAAAGACCCCATCATCATAAAGACAAGTCTTCAACATTCCCTTAGGAGTAATTCTAATTCGATTACAAGAACCACAGAAAGTCCGACTATAAGCAGCGATAATCCCAATATTGCCTTGATAGCCTGGGATTTGATAATGCTGGGCAGTAGAATTAGGCGGGTCTGGTAATTTTTGAATATTGGGAAAAGTTGTTTTTAAGTGGGCTAATATTTTTTTATGATTCCAAGTCAATTTTTGGTAATGTGCTCCTTCCCCATTGAAGGGCATTTCTTCTATATATCGAATACTAACTGGATTGTCTTTCGTCAATTCGGCCATTGGAATGAGGTCTTGAATATTCTTCCCTTCCATAACGACCGCATTGATTTTAGTTTCAATGCCATGCTCTAATAATTGCTGAAAAGTATCCATCACATTATCAAACTCATCTCGACGAGTTATTTCAAAAAATCGCTCTTTGTCCAAACAATCTAAACTTAAATTAATAGAATTAATACCCAATTTTTTTAAGTCTGGAATTAAAGGGGCGGTTAAGGTTCCATTAGTAGTTAAATTGATTTTTTGCAGACCATCTATTTGGCTCAATGTAGTCAAAAAGTCCATCATATTCTTACGAACAAAGGGTTCTCCGCCAGTAATTCGTACTTTATTGATGCCCATATTTACTAACAAACGGATAGTCCGCTCCATTTCCTCGTAGGTCAATAGCGACTTTTGGGGAACATATTTGATACCTTCTTCTGGCATGCAATAAAAGCAACGCAAATTACATCTATCTGTAACCGCTAAGCGGACATAATTGATGATTCTCCCGTGATTGTCGTATAGTTTGGGCATAATAGAATAACCGTCTAAATAGTATTATTGATTTAACCAAAGGTAACGATAAAAATAATACCATCGCTTTTTAATTGTAAAAATATTTTGTCTACAATTTTTAATTGAAGTAATTTGCACGTTTTAGTCTTGAATTTACCAAATCTCCTATGAAAATAGTAAAAAAACATAACTTCCTTTGTTTTCTAATCTTCCTTATTGGATGTACCAAAGAGACGCAGATTCCTGAAAAAAAAGTCAATCAGATTTTACATATTGCCCACACCCGAGGTAGTGTAGATGGAATGATTGAAAAAGAAATTCGAGATATAGATTTTAAGGCTTACGATGTATTATGTTTAGGAGGAGATATCGATGGATTTACCTCTCAATCCGAAGCAACGATGCAAACTTGGAATAATTTATTTTCCTTTGGAGATACGACCACGCTTTGGACTTTAGGAAATCATGATATTGATGATAGGGCCTTAATTGAAAAGTACACCAAAAGACCTTCTTTTTATACATGGAATTATAAGACCATCACCTTTCTAGTTTTAGATGACCAATTGGACCGAAGTAATATTTTAGAGCCACAGTTGGATTTGGTGAAAGGAGTCGTTGACACCTTACAATCCGCTAATCATTTAGTCGTATTAACCCATAATTTACTCTGGATGTATAACCATCCCGTTTTGGAATCACAAATAGAAGAAATACCAAATGGAGGACTTGGAAATTGTAGTTTTTGCATCAAGCCTAATAATTTTTACGAAGATATTTACCCTCAATTATTAAAGGCAAAAGCGAAAGGCATTGAAGTGTATTGTATTGCGGGAGATTTGGGTTTGAAGGCCAAAGAATTTGAATTTACTACAAATGAGGGCATTCATTTTTTAGCATCAGGAGTCGATTTTGGACAAGACGGAAATAAGGCATTAATCTTAGAATTAGCGGAAGAATCGACTGATTTAGTTTGGTATTTTGAAGATTTGGACAATTTGTAGGGGACTTTTACACAACCCCTTTAGCAAGACAAAATAACTTCAAACTCTTCGACAAAATCTGAAGTTATTTTTATCGCGTTCCTTTTTCTATCTTTGCCAAAAATCAATTGATAGTTATTTATGAACAAAGAATTAGAGTTTTTACAAAATCTATTTACTGGAGAAAGCGAATCTATTGATTTAGCTAGTTTTTTGATAAAGGTGCTCTTAACCACCATATTATCCTTGGTCATTGGCTATTGTTATGTTCGATTTGGCAATTCACTGTCCAATAGAAAAGCATTATCACGCAATTTTGTCTTGATAGCTTTGACGACCATGTTGATAATTACCATCGTGAAATCTTCATTAGCACTTTCTTTGGGTTTAGTTGGTGCCTTGTCTATTGTTCGGTTTAGAACAGCAATAAAAGAACCAGAGGAATTAGCCTATTTTTTCATGGTTATTGGGATAGGATTAGGGATTGGTGCGGGGCAATTGATGGTCACTATTGTTGGTACTTTTTGTCTAGCGGCAATCATTATTTTTTTGAATCGAAGTCGAGGGACTGATACTTTACAAAATCTTATTTTACATTTAGATACCACTAGTAAAGGGGAGTTGAAATCTATCATTAGTCTATTGGAATCACAAGCCACTCAGCTGACCTTAAATCGAATCGAAGAAACACCCGAAATAGCCGAAGTTTCTTTTGCTGTTCATTTTGAAAATATAGATAAACTTCTTGCGGTCAAAGAAAATTTACAACAAACCTATCCAAACATCACCTTTAGTTTCATAGAATTATCCTAAAATATGGATATAAAGAAATCTCCAAGCAATCGAGGGTTAAAAGAGATTGGGTACGTCTTGGTACTTCTCCTACTGGTCACAAGTTTAGGACTATTGGCTAATTGGAAGGCGAATCAGGCATCTAGCATTGAAAAGTCAAAGATTAATCTCAATGAAGCCATCTCGATTCAAACCTTATTGGATAAATATAAGCAGCACTTAATTTTTTTGAGTGTAAACGATGATGCAGCTAATAAATTAGATGCCCCAACAAAGGCAATTTTTGCAAAAAAAGAGGGAACGGAGTTGAGTCAATTGCAATTTCGGTCGTCTTATGTTGGTGTGGTGAAAGCAGGCCTTTTTGTAGAAGAAAAAATGGAAAAAAAGGCCGCCGCCCATCTAAGTTATGACAATATAAAAATCGAAAGTGGAGGTTTGCAAAGCGGCAGTTTTAGTCGATTAACATTAGCGGGCAATACATTTAAAGCAGACAAAAGAGGGCTGAATGTATTTATTGTAGACAAAAGTGGGGAGCAGATTTTTATTTATAATTACGATTTTTTTGCAGAGGCGGCGGCAGTTTCCAAAGGGAAAATCTACTATGTTAATCAAGGGCTTGTAGAACAATTACGCCTAACACTGTCTGCTAAAGATTACAAAAAATTGCAAAAGAAGCGGGCCGAAGCCTTGAAAACAAGCATTCTGTTAACGGACGAATCTGATTTAGTTCCCGCAAAGATTAATTTCCAAAATCAGACAACGAAAAGCGAAATACGACTAAAAGGAGATTGGACCGACCACTTAGCGGGCGAAAATTGGTCTTTTAGAGTAAAGTTGGATAAAAATAGCACGATTAAAGGGATGCGAAAATTCTCGCTTCATCACCCAAAAACGAGGAATTATGCTGGAGAGTGGTTATTTCATAAGCTATTAAAAGAAGCGGGAATTCTGAGTTTGCAATATCATTTTGTACAAGTCACCTTAGAAATTCAATCACCCACAGGTCCCAATATCAAAGACTTAGGACTCTATGCAATGGAAGAGTTCTTTGATAAAAATTTAATAGAAAGAAGTCAGCGAAAATTAGGCGTAATATTGAAAATTGATGAAGACCCACTTTGGGAAGAAAGGGCAATTTTTAATAAAGCCAATTTAGCAGGAAGCTCGTTGGGGTATATTAAACACTTCAATTATCCGGAGGCTAAAATTTTACCATTTTCAGCGTCTAGCATTGTACAAGACCCGAATTTATCAGACCAATTGACCGTCGGTCGAAGCTTATTTAAAGATTATATTACGGGAAAGAAGAAAATGAGCGAGGTGTTCGATGTATCCTTATTAGCAAAATATAATGCGATTTGTAATTTATTAGGGGCGGACCATGCTTTATTAGCACATAATTACAGGGTGTATTATAATCCCGTTTCGGGACTATTAGAACCCGTTGGGTTTGATGCCAACGCAGGTGTAAAAACCTATTATCCTTATGTCTACAAAAATGCAGAAACGGATTCAGATTATTTGATTGCTTACGCTAAAGCATTGACGGAGGTCAGTCAAGATAGTTATGTGAAAAAGGCATTGAATTTTCCTGAGTTGGATGAAAAGATAGTGAAGCTGCAACAATATTTTCCCGATTATATATGGGATGAAAAGGTGTTCTTTCATAATCAATATGTTATTCAACAATTATTGCGCCCTGTCAATTCATTGAATGTTTTTTATAAAGGACAAACAGGCCAACAATTTCAATTAAGTATGGAAAATCACCGAATATTTCCAATAGAAATTATTGGTTTAAAATTAAAAGACGGACGTATTTTTGGAAAAATAGTAGAGGCATCTATTGTTGCTGGAAGGGCTAGAGAGACGCTAAATTTTACCTTAGAAAAAGCCTATGAACGCCTTTTTGTGAACAAAAAGAAGCGGAAGTCCACTTTTGATAGCAAAAAAGATTTAGAAAAAATAGTTGTTCAATATAAAATAGCAGGAACTGATAAAATAGAAGAAACGTCTATTTTGCCGTGGTCAGATGAGGGAATAGACCTAAGTACGGTGGTCTTATTAAAAAAACAAGCCAATGCTAATCAATATCCTTTTCTGGTCATTGATGAAGGGCAGCGAACGATTACTTGTAAGCAAGGGCAATGGCAACTCAGAAAGCCCCTAATTATTCCGAAAGGCTATACTTTTGTGGTGCATGCAGGAACAAGAATCGACTTACAACATCCAGATGCCAATATCATTTCTTTTTCACCAGTACGGATGATAGGGAATAAATCGGCACCCGTAGAGATTTTTTCTTCGACGAATATCGGTGGTGGGGTAGTGATACTCAATACGCAAGACACCTCACTAGTTCAACATTGTAAGTTTACCCAATTGTCTAATTCGGGAAAACCAGGCTGGGTGATTAGTGGTGCAGTTAATTTTTACCAAGCACCTGTGAAAATTCAACATTGCGCATTTACCAAGAATAGATGTGAAGATGCACTGAATATTATCAACAGTTATTTTGAAATGGACAATGCCCTTTTTACAGATATTTATGCCGATGCTTTTGACGGTGATTTTATTAATGGGAAAGTGAGCAATAGCTTTTTTACAAATATAGGCAATGATGCCATAGATATTTCCGATAGCGAAATTACTATTGAAAATGTGGTCATTGATGCCGTGGGTGATAAGGGACTAAGCGCGGGAGAAGGAAGTCAAATGATGGCAAAAAATTGTATTATCAAAAATAGTGAAATTGCCATTGCGAGTAAAGACCAATCTACGCTAGTCATTCACCACTCTTTAGTAGAACAGAATAAATTGGCATTCACGGCTTTCCAGAAAAAAGCAGCATTTGGAGCCGCCAAAATCACTGCTGATTCAGTAGAAATAATTAATAATACCTATGATTTTTTAATAGAAGAAGGGTCTTCCATGAAATGGAATCAGGAAGCAATAGAAACTGTTCCAGAAGTCAAAGAAAGAATGTATGGGATTGAATTTGGTAAAAAAAGTGGGTA
>CALLVC010000493.1 GCA_938010785.1 uncultured Saprospiraceae bacterium | reverse complement strand
GCTTGCGACCGCCCCAGTAAATTTCTTTTTCGAAGCTTTTGACAGGCTGGCGCAAACTTTCTGGGTAGTTTGCTTCCAACCAAGCACGGGTTTCCGTGCGAAACGTTTTTAAATCTGTTGCTGTTGCTGTATCCATATTATATAGTTATGAGTTATGAACTATGAGTTATAAGTTGAATTAGCGAGTCACGTTACTCATAACTCATTACTTATAACTCATCACTTATTTATTTTCCTTTAAAATTTGGTTGCCGCTTTCCTATAAAAGCCATTACCCCTTCTTTGTGGTCATGGGTTTCAAAAAGTGGCATTTGTTCTTCTGATTCTTTGCAAACCGTACTGTACCAATCATTAGTTACCGCATGATTTAATATGCGTTTAGTTGCCCCAATAGCTACCGTAGGTTTATTGGCCAAACGATTGGCCCATTCCATGGCTTTGTCCATTAATTCGTCGGCTTTACAAACTCTATTGGTTAAGTTTAATTTAAGACATTCTGCCGCAGGAACTTTTTCTCCTTCAATGATTAATTCTAAGGCTTTGCTGTAGCCAACTTGACGAGTTAAAAACCAAGTAGAACCATTATCGGGTACTAATCCAATGTTGATAAACGCATAGCGCATATTTGCATGTTCTGCCATAATTCGCAAATCACAAGCTAAGGCAAATCCTAATCCTGCTCCAGCTACAGGACCATTAATAGCTGCAATCACAGGCTTATCTGACCGCATTATCATTCTACAAATATTGCCGTAAACCATAATCAGGTTGTCTCGAATGGCTTGGGGGTCAGCAGTCCCAGACTGTTGTAAATCTGCCATGTCTGCTCCCGCACAAAAACCTTTTCCGCTACCTGTTAATACAATGGCTTTGATAGTATCATCTTGTTGAATATCTGTAAAAGCATGTAGTAAACCCCATTTTAACTCCTCAGTTATGGCATTATACCGTGCTGGTCTATTCAATGTAACGACGGCAACTTTGCCCTCTTTTCTCAATAAAACCGTCTCATTATTTTCTTTGAACATATACTATTTGCTGGTATTTATAAATAAAAAATGGAAGGGATTGTTTTACAAATAAACCCTCTTGAAGCAAATTTAGTATAAAAATACTAAAAATTATTATTTTGTAGGATTTTTAATTTATGTTTGCAGTACGTTTTGACTAAAATAGGAGAAACAGAATATATGGTGGACTTATTTGTTTTTATCAAAAAATAATACTTTTAAAATCTACTCATATCAATAAAAATTATTATATAGTGACCCTTTTGAAATGATGAACGATAAATGATGAATAATTCATCAAGCATTTAAAGTTTTTATTTTGTTCGAGTTGAACGTATAGTCTGAACTAGTCACTAATTAACTAATCACAAATCACTAGTATATTATGAAAGCGATGCTTTGTAAAGAGTTAGGTCATCCATCTAAAATGGTTTTAGAAGAAGTACCTTCTCCTATTCCTGGTAAAAAAGAAGTTTTAGTTACGGTAAAGGCATGTAGTGTCAATTTTCCAGATACTTTAGTGGTACAAGGCTTGTATCAATTTAAGCCAGAACTCCCTTTTTCACCTGGAAGTGATATTGCTGGTATTGTCAAAGCAGTTGGGGAAGGGGTGAAAAACGTAAAAGTGGGAGATGAAGTATTTGGATTGACTCAAGTTGGCGGCTTTGCGGAAGAAGTAGTAGTACCATCCAACTCGGTTTTTCCAAAGATGCCGATGATGGATTATAAAATTGCGGCTTCTTTTATGATGGCTTATGGCACTTCTTACCACGCCTTAAAAGATAGAGCCAAATTAAAAGAAGGAGAGACGCTTTTGGTTTTAGGAGCATCAGGTGGAGTAGGAATTGCTGCGGTAGAATTGGGTAAATTAATGGGGGCAAAAGTGATTGCGGCTGCTTCGACAGACGAGAAATTAGCATTGTGTAAAAAATATGGTGCAGATGAAACCATTAATTACACAAAAGAAAATTTAAAAGATAGAATCAAGGAATTGACAGGTGGTAAAGGCGCAGATGTTGTGTATGACCCTGTTGGCGGAGATTACACAGAAGCAGCCTTAAGAGCAACAGCTTGGGAAGGACGCTTTTTAATCGTTGGTTTTCCTGCTGGTATCGCCAAGATTCCAATGAACTTACCGCTATTAAAAGGCTGTCAAATTTGCGGTGTTTTTTGGGGAAGTTTTGCTATGCGAGAACCAAAGCGCAATCAAGCCAATACGATGGAACTAATCCAAATGTATGCGCAAGGCAAATTAAAGCCATACATTCATAAAGTCTATTCTTTAGAAGATTCTCGACAAGCATTGATTGATATGATGGATAGAAAAGTATTGGGAAAGATTATTATTCAACCGTAACTGTAGCGCCAAGCTCTGCTTGGCGTCAATTAATTAACCAGCCAAGCAGAGCTTGGCGCTACAGAAATAACTATGTTAGTAAACGCATACGCAGCCCAAGAGGCAGGAGGAGAGTTAAAAGCTTTCCAATATGAATTAGGCGCTTTAAAAAGTAACGAGGTAGATATCAAAGTTTTATATTGTGGAGTTTGCCATAGTGATATGAGTATGTTAGATAATGAGTGGCGAAGTACGGTTTATCCATTTGTTCCTGGTCATGAGGCAGTAGGAGAAATTACGGCAGTAGGTACAGGCGTTCGACATTTAAAAGTAGGTCAAAAAGTGGGCGTAGGTTGGACGGCAAAATCTTGTTCGACTTGTGATGAATGTATGACGGGTAATCAGCAAATGTGCGACCGAGCGCAGCCGACTATTGGCGGTAGACATGGCGGGTTTGCAGACAAATTACGAGTGCAAGCTCAATGGGCTGTGCCGATTCCTGATGGTGTAGATTTAAAATCTGCTGGCCCTTTATTTTGTGGTGGGATTACCGTTTTTAGTCCTTTGATGCAGCATGGAATTAGTCCTTTAAGTCATGTTGGTGTAGTTGGAATTGGTGGTTTGGGACACATGGCATTAGCTTTTTTAAAGGCTTGGGGATGTGAAGTTACTGCGTTTTCTACGAGTCCCGAAAAAGAAGCCGAAGCTAGACAACTAGGTGCACATAATTTTGTGAGTACTCACGATAAAGACAGTTTGAAAAAATTAAGAGGTAGTATGGATATGGTTTTAGATACCGTAAATGTGGAGCTAGATTGGAATAGTTATATAGGTGCATTAAAGAGCAAAGGCATTTTGCATATTGTAGGCGTTGCACCAAAAGTATCTGCTAGGGTGGGTAAATTAATGGGTAAACAAAAGTCGATTACTGCTTCTCCAACAGGTAGTCCTTTTCAGATTAAGGAGATGTTGAAGTTTGCGGCAAGACATCAACTAGCTCCTATGACAGAGCATTACAAAATGGCAGATGTTAATGAGGCTTTTGAAAAATTAAGAAATGGGAAACCTCGGTATAGAATTGTATTAGAAGCTTAATACTTTTTTGATGAAATTATTAAATACATACGCATAAAAATTGCCTAACTAACTGAGTCTGATTTCTGACGGTCTGATTGCTGACCTCTGACTTCTGACTTCTCAAAAAAAGGATATGAATTTTCAGTTTACTAAGAAATCACAAAAATTACAGGAACGTGTCCAACGATTTATGGATGAGCACATTATTCCTGTTGAAAAAGAATACTACAAATATTCACAAGGAGATAAGCTTTGGGATGTATGGCCTGGTTTAGATAAATTAAAAGAATTGGCTAAAGCAGAAGGTTTATGGAATTTATTCTTACCAGAAGATTATGGTAAATTAAGTCCAGGTTTGTCCAATTTAGAATATGCGCCATTAGCAGAAATTATGGGAAGTGTGGCTTGGGCATCGGAAGTATTTAACTGTAGCGCACCAGATACAGGAAATATGGAGGTATTGGCAAAATACGGTTCGGCAGCGCAACAAGATAAATGGTTGACCCCATTGATGAATGGAGAAATTCGTTCTGCTTTTTTGATGACAGAACCAAGAGTTGCTTCTTCTGATGCGACTAATATTGAAACATCTATCGTCAGAGATGGAGATGAATATGTGATTAATGGTAGAAAATGGTGGTCTTCTGGAGCATTGGACAAACGATGTAAAGTATTTATCGTGATGGGAAAAACAGACCCATCTGCTTCTCGGCACACTCAGCAAAGTATGATTTTGGTAGAAGCGGATAATCCTGGGGTGAATATTATACGACCGATGGAGGTGTTTGGGAATGTAGATGCACCACATGGTCACGCGGAGATTGATTTGATTAATGTAAGAGTTCCTGCTAGTAATTTATTATTAGGAGAAGGTAGAGGTTTTGAAATTGCACAAGGGCGTTTAGGGCCCGGTCGAATTCACCACTGTATGCGTTTATGTGGAGTCGCACAACGTGCTTTAGACTTAATGTGTAAGCGAGTAACAGAACGACAGACTTTTGGCCGATACATCAAGGATTATAGTAGTATCCGACAAGAAATTGCAAAGTCTAGATGCGAATTAGAACAAGCTAGATTATTGACGCTTTCTGCAGCGGATAGAATAGATAGAGAAGGCGTAAAAGGTGCTAAAGATTTGATTGCTATGATTAAAATTGTCGCACCACAGATGGCTTGTACAATTATTGATAGAGCGATTCAAATTCACGGTGGTATGGGCGTTAGCCAAGATACGCCATTAGCCGCAATGTATGCAGGTTCTAGAACTTTACGTTTAGCAGATGGTCCAGATGAGGTACACATGTGGCAATTGGGAAGAAATACTGTGAAGCAATATCAAGCTAGAGTAGCGGAAAATGCATAGTTTCATATTTGGACTTTTAGTCTGAATAGTATTTTTATATTTAGACCTACTCTAAAATCGGGTTAGTATTTCAAATGCTAACCCGATTTAGTTTAATAGATTTTTTGGTTCTTTGACAATTTTTGCAAAAGATACTTTATTAGTCTCATCGGACGGCGAAGCCATCCGACGAGACGGTCGTTCCCGTCGGATGACTTCGTCGTCCGACGAGAACAATGCAAAAATTGTCAAAGAGCCTTTTTTTTTTGAAAAAACGCTTATGAGTGTAGTTATCAAATCCGCAGCAACTATCATGCTTGCCCGAGATACTTCTGAGGGCATTGAGGTGTTATTGTTAAAAAGAAATAAAGCCTTAAAATTTGCCGCTGGCCTATGGGTCTTTCCTGGTGGAAAAATTGAGGCTGACGAAGTAGAAGCAAGTGAAGATGCACTTGGTGCAGCCAAATTAGCGGCTGTCAGAGAGACAATGGAAGAGGCGAATGTAGCTATCAATATGGATAGCCTACTATTTTTTAGTCATTGGACGACACCCGTTGTTGAGCCTAGAAGATATGCTACTTGGTTTTTCTTTGCAGATGTAAGTGGACAAAATTTGACGGTGCAGGTGGACGATAGTGAGATTAAAAAACATCTTTGGATTAATCCACAAACCGCATTAGATAAAGTGCAGAAAGGCGAATTGGCAATGATGCCACCAACCTATATTAGCTTACAACGGATACGAAAATGTCAAACGGTGGCAGAAGCTACGCAATTGTTAGGTGAAATCGAACCTATTTATATCCTTCCCGTTTTACAATTGAAAGACGGTAAAATGATTTGTATGTATGAAGGAGACGCTGGATTTAAGACAGGGAATGCCGATGCAACTGGGGCTAGACATCGTTTGATTGCCAATATGAGAAATGGTGATTTTCGATTTGAGTTCTATGATTGCGAAGAAGTGATACCCGTTAACGCAAATATGCACCTTTAATGCTGATGATTAACGAATTATCAAATTGCTAAATTTCAGTCAAAACGCTTTATCCCGTTGTAGATATTTGGATATATCTATAAATTCTTATATTTGCGCCATATTATACCTTATACCCTTCTACTTTTCAATTCCATTGCCGATTTATTGAATATTCTGTAAGATATATCTCTACAGAATTAAAAGCTTGTTCCAAGCTTTAAGCAAAAGTACTAATGACTAGTATTGTTTTTTTGTTGCTTCTGATTTTAAGTGGATTAATTTTCTTGGTTTTGCGACAAAGAAAACACTTAAGAAGATTAGCAGAAACTTTGCAAGAATTAAAAGAAATTCAAGAAATTAAAGAAATCAGAGCCAATTTAGAAGGAAGAGACCAAGAGAGACTTAGAATTGCGAAAGATTGGCATGATGGCATTGGAAATTCCCTAGCCACGCTCAGATTATTATTTGATACCATCCAAACTAAAAATCAAGACAGACACTCCGAAGCACTTACATTATTGGAACACACCCAACGAGAGTTTAGGCAAATTATTGATAATGAATTAATTAATAATTTTTCAACTGAAGTTGCTATTCACAATTGTTTTGAACAATGGAAACGGCAATTTGCTTTAGGAAACATTGAGTTGAATTTTAAAGTATATAAATTATTATCATACAATAATGTACCAATCGCTACTAAGGCTCATTTTTATCGAATGACCCAAGAACTGCTAACAAATGCGCTTAGACATTCGAATGCTTCTAAAATTCAAGTTGAATTAAAGTCAATAGAAGGTTTACTTGAATTATCTATAAGTGATAATGGTACTGGAGTAACAGAGATACCTACTCTACGAAGTATTGAAGATAGATTGCAGCGTGTAGACGGACAAATTCAGATAAGTAGTAATGCAGCAACTGGCACTATGATTCAAATGTCTATCCCTTTGAAAATGTATTAATTTAAATATATATTTTTTTTATTTTGATAATTCATTGATTTTTAACAGTTTTTAATGCTAGTTGTTTTGAAAAATACCCCTTTTATAGTAGAATTGGAATGATACTTGTCATAGGTAGTATTAACTACAGAAAGCAGATTAAAGAAACAGAAGAAATAAAGAAAGTTATTGCATGGATTTAGTTTCTAAATAACTAATCTTAATCCCAGAACAAAAAAATAATCCATGAGCGATGTTATCAGAATAATAGTCGCAGACGACCATAATTTATTTTTAGATGGTTTGAAACGAGTTTTAGGTGAGTCAGAAATATTTAATTTTCAATTAGTTGGTGCTGCTACTTCTGGGCAGGAGGTAATTCGTTTAGTTCAAATGAATAAACCTCATATTGTCTTTTTAGATTTGAATATGCCCGGTTTAGATGGCTTAGCAGTTTTAGAACAGATAAGAGCCTATAATAAAGAAATTAAAGTCGTTGTTGTAACGATGTATGATGAAGTAAAAATTGTTAAAGCTGCCATTAAAGCTGGTTGTAAAGGATACGTTTTGAAAATGTATGGTAAAAATGAATTATTTACAGCAGTAAAAGCAATTTTATCTGGTGAAACTTACATTGGGAAAGGGATTGACTTTGACAGCCAAGGTATACCTAAAAAAGAAAATTTTAGGTTTGACGATTCCTTTATCAGAAAGCATAAATTGACAAAAAGAGAATTAGAAATTTTACGCCTCATTAGCGATGCGTTAAGTAATAAAGAAATAGGAAAAGAACTATTTATTAGTGATCAGACAGTTAGTGTGCATAGAAAGAATATTATGCGCAAATTAGGCGTAAGTAATACGGCTGGATTGGTTAAAGCGGCTTTTGAAAATAATTTGCTTTAATACGGAACGATACAAGTAAAGTGTTATTAAGTTATTTTCTTATAGAAAAAAAGTAATTATGACGGATATTAGCACTAATAATGACATTTTATTGGGTTTCATGCTTGCTAATTAACTTTTTTTTGCCGTAATTTGCCCCTAAGTAATCCTGAAACACAACATTTTACAGCTAATTATTTTTTTAGCTATGTAATTTTCCCATGAACTACGTGTATTGTTTTCCACAATACATTCCTCCTTTCTTTTCTTTGAACCTTTCCTGGTTCAAATTTTTCCAAAGAAATTATAGGTTAGTAGTTCTTAAAAAAAACTTTACTATTTTATCATTGTAATGGTGAAAAATAAATTACGCTATCAGATTTTTTAATTGATTCTTTTTTAATCATTTGAAAATCCGTGATTTATTTCTTTGCGTCAATGATTTTGTATCAAATTTTTTCCCAAAACAGGTAGTCGCTTGATTAACTGTTGCCGAACATCATAAATCTTCGTCACCTACCAATAAGTTAGGCTTGGACCTAATTTCGGGAATTAATTCTTATACACTAATTATCGCTTTTTACTTAGGTAGATGTCTTTTTAAGATAAAAATTAATATTTATTTCTTATTTAGATATGCTAGTTTAATTTAATGGTTAAATACTTGACTTAAAGTGAGTTTGGTGGTTAAATCCTGCTATTTCTCTAACTTTTTTTTAAAATATTTCTAAAAATAACCTAAAGAATTAGCAAAGCAAAAAACAATAAAGAAGTGTTCTCGTACTAATAATCATTCTTTCTAATATTTATTAGTACAAAGAGCTAAAACCAATTGTTTAAATGACTATAAAAAAAGGACTTCTAGCGCTGGTTTTGTGTATACTGACTTCAGTAGTGTTGCAAGCACAACTTGCAATAACTTTTTCTGATGTCACTGGCGAAACAGGCCAAACAGTTGAAGTTGATGTAAGTGTATCTGACTTTATGGATATTACTAGTATGCAGTTTTCTTTAAACTGGGATAGCACTGTTCTAGATTTTAAATCTATAGGCAATCTTTCTGATGTGCTTCCTGCTTTTTCAGATAACGAAATTGGACTAATGGAAACTTCTTCTGGAGCTATTCGTGTGGCTTGGTTTGATGGTAGCACCTTAGGCGTTTCTGTTCCTGATGATACTAGATTATTTACCCTTACGCTTCAAATAATTGGCGAAGCTGGGACTAATAGTAATATTACAGTTTCAAGTTCACCGATTGTTATTGAAGTAACGTCATCTGACGGGGTCGTGCTGGATTCATTAGGCGTAATGGGGGGAGAGGTGACTATTCCTGGAGATATTACGTCAACTACTTTTTTTGCAGCGCCGAATGGTATGGAATTACACCAAAATGAACCCAACCCATTCAATACTATCACAAGAATTAAAGCTATTCTTCCTACTGCTCATGAAGTTCTGTTCTTTATTACTGATGTTTCTGGAAAGATAGTTTATCAAAATAAATTTAAATCCGTACAAGGAGAAAATACGATAGAAATTAGAAGTGACTTATTAGCTACTTCAGGAACTTATTATTACACATTGCAAGATGAACATTATCAACTATCTCGTAAGCTGATATTATTACCTTGATGCAAAATAAGTGAAATTTAAAATTTAAAATGTAAAATGTAAAATTTAAAAGTGCTAGTAAAAAGAAACTTTAAATTTGAACTTATGCAGGTTACTTTTTAACTATTACTAAGAACAAAGTTTATTAAAACCAATTCGTTTAAAAGGATAAAACATCTGGAAAATATATGATACAGTTATGTATTGTATGATGAAGAACACTCAACTTTCCTACCAATTTTATCCCAACCTATATAGTGCAGCATATAGCGTTAATATTAAATTTTTATTTATTCTTTGAATAAATTATGTAGTTATTAAGATTAATTAAATCTTTTAAACATTTATAACCATAGATTCATATGGATATAAATGCGAACTACTTATTTTTTAATGGATAAAGTCTAGTTAATTAGAACAACAAATTATTTCAATTAGAAACATTAGTAAGATGGGCATTAGCAAAATGTTAGTTTTATTTTTTGTGTTGTCTAATTATCCCAAACTCCGTAGTAATGAATAAGATTGTTACCATTCTTGTTGCAGCCATGTTTTTTCTGGTACCCGCAACTTATTCCCAGACTTCTTTGACAATATCTCCAACTACTGTCGTGGGTAATACTGGTGAAACAGTTACCGTTTCCTTAGTTGTCAATGACTTTGATGATATTGTAAGTATGCAGTATGGTGTCTCATGGGACCCCGCAGTTATCCAATATGATGCTGTCGCTAATTTTGGCTTACCTGATCTCAGCGCTAATAGTTTTAATCCAGACGTTAACGCTGGTTTCCTTTCTTTTTCTTGGTTTGATAATACCACTCAGGGCATAACAGTCGCTGATGGATCTACCATATATACTATGGATTTTATCGTCTTAGGAGATGCTAGCTCAGGTTCTACTATTACTTTTGCTAGTAGACCGGGATTAACTATCGAAGTAGCAAGTAGCACCGCAGGTGAAATCACTAATTCTGTTGTCTTTACGGGCGCGCAATTTGGAGACCCTAATGGAAATGGTGGAAACAATAGTGGCAATACGGCTCCACTAGTTTCTAGTATTTCTAGCGCTGCTGGTGATAATGGAACTACGGTTTGTGTAGATGTTAGTGTAGCTAACTTTACAGATATAACTGCAATGGATTATTCTTTAAATTGGGATGCTACGGTATTGCAATTTAATGATATTAGAAATATAAATTTAGCTGGATTAACTCAAAGTAGTTTTGGCACTTCAACTGCAGCTAATGGACAATTATCTGTCAATTGGGCCAATTCCGCAGGTGCAACAGCTCCTGATGGAAATATTTACCAAGCTTGTTTTAATTTAATTGGAGCTGATGGAACAAATTCGACGGTGGCTTTTGCTAGTACTCCTACGCCAATTAATGTAACAACAACAGCTTCTACCAGTTCTGTTGGAATTACCCAAACGAATGGAGCTGTGAGTGTAAATAACGTTACGACTCCACCAACTACTCCGCCGACTAGTACGGGTAATTTGATTAATATAGGTGTTATAGATGCACCAGCAGGTTCGTCCGTTTGTGTACCTGTAACCGTCAATGATTTCGACGCAATTGCTTCTTTGCAATTTTCTTTACAATGGGACCCTGCTGTTCTGCAATTTACGGATTTTCAAAATTTGAATATTCCAGACCTAAACGCTAGTAGTTTTAATACTACTCTGGCAACAGATGGACAAGCGGCAATGGCATGGTTTGATAATTCAGCACAGGGCGTTACCTTGGCTGATGGCTCGACGATTTTTGAAATTTGTTTTACAGTCTTAGGGGCGAGCGGTACTTCTAGTAGCATTGTTTTTACAGATACGCCTACTCAAAGAGAAGCGGCTACTTCTGCTAGTACTATTACTTTCACAGAAACAAATGGTGCAGTAACTGTAGATGGAGGAACACCGCCTACGACTCCACCGACAACACCTCCGACAACGCCTCCAACATCTTCAGGAGACGCTTTAGTAAATATTAGTGCTTTGAATGCACCAGCAGGTTCAACCGTTTGTGTGCCGATAACTGTTAATGATTTTGATGCTATTGCTTCTTTGCAATTTTCCTTGCAATGGGATCCTAGTATTTTACAATTTACAGAAGTTACAGGATTTAATATTCCAGATTTAGTAGCTAGTAATTTTAATACTACTCAAACAGCAAATGGACAAGCTGCCGTAGCTTGGTTTGATAATTCGGCTCAAGGAGTTACGTTAGCAGATGGCTCGACGATTTTTGAAATTTGTTTTACGGTCTTAGGTTCAGATGGCAATAGTTCGAGTATTGTTTTTACGGATGTTCCTACTCAAAGAGAAGCAGCGACTTCGGATAACACCATTACTTTTACAGAAACGAATGGTTCTGTAACGGTTGGTGATGGAACGACAACGCCTCCTGTTACGCCTCCCGTAACCCCCCCCACCGCTGGTAGTGGGGATGCTTTGGTTAATATTGCGGCTATTAGTGCAGAACCTGGTAGTACTGTTTGTGTACCAGTTACTGTAAATGATTTTGACGCAATTGCTTCTTTGCAATTTTCTTTAGAATTTGATCCTGCTGTGCTACAGTTTTCTGAAGTCACCAATTTTAATTTACCAGATTTAAGTGAAAATAGCTTTAATACCGCTAATGTGACGAGTGGACAAGTAGCAATGGCTTGGTTTGATAATACTGCTCAAGGTGTCACCTTGGCTGATGGCTCGACTATTTTTGAAGTCTGTTTTACTGTATTGGGAGCAGATGGAACTAATTCCACTATCGTCTTTGCAGATGTTCCTACTCCGAGAGAAGCGGCTACTGCTGATAATACAATTACGTTTACTGAATCAAATGGTACGGTAACAGTTGCTACAACAGTAACGCCACCACCTCCACCTCCTCCTCCAATTTCAGGAGCAGACGGTATCATCAATATTGCAGCAATTTCTGCGGAAGCAGGAGAAACAATCTGTGTACCCATTACGACTATGGATTTTGATGGTATTGCTGCTATGCAATTTTCTTTAGCTTGGGACCCTGCTGTATTACAATTTTCTAGCACCCAAACTTTTGGCTTACCTGATTTAGGTGTAAGTAGCTTTAATACAGATGGAACGGCTAATGGTGAATTAGCGGTAGCATGGTTTGACCAAGCAGCTCAAGGTATTACTTTAGCTGACGGAACCACGATTTTCGAAGTGTGTTTTACGGTGCTTGGTGCGGTCGGAGCGAATACAAGTATTACTTTCACAGATGTACCAACAACTAGAGAGTTAGCAACTGCTTCAGAAACCATTTCTTTTTCTAGTTCTGATGGTTCAATAACGGTTATCGAAGGAACTGTTAATCCACCTCCGACATCAGGAGAAGATGGTATTATTAATATAGGAACTATTTCTGCGGAAGCAGGAGACAATGTTTGTATTCCTATTTTTGTTCAAGATTTTGACGGAATTGCTTCTATGCAATTTTCCTTGGCTTGGGACCCTACCGTATTACAATATACTGGAGTTGGGGGAGCCTTTGGTTTACCCGATTTAAGTGCAAGCAGTTTTAACATAGATGGAACAGCTAATGGAGAATTAGCAGTGGCATGGTTTGATCAAGCGGCTCAAGGTATTACTTTGGCAGATGGAAGCACGATTTTCGAAGTTTGTTTTGATGTTATTGGCTCAGTTGGTGATATGACTAATATTACCTTCACTGATGTGCCTACCACTAGAGAACTAGCTACAGCTAATGAAACGATTACTTTCTCAAGTTCTGATGGAACATTTGTTGTGGCCATGGAAGAACCAGTAGATACGATGATGCCGCCTGTAATGCCTCCATTAACTTTAGATAATTTGGTAAATATTGCTCCTTTGACAGCTGAGATGGGGAGTGCTTTTTGTGTACCTATTGTAGTTTCTGATTTTAATGGTATTGCATCACTCCAGTTTTCTTTAAATTGGGATCCAACGATACTTGAGTTTACAGGCTTAGGGTCTACTTTTGGTTTACCCGATTTAAATGCTAGCGGTTTTAATATAGCAGGAGCAGCAAATGGAGAAATAGGAGTAGCGTGGTTCGACCAAGCTGCTCAAGGTATCACACTCGCTGATGGAACTTCTCTTTTTGAGCTTTGTTTTAATGCAATAGGCGCTGATGGGACTAACACAATTATAGAATTTACAGATACTCCTACTCAAAGAGAAGCAGCGAATGCGAATAATACAGTTGAATTTACCCAAACTAATGGTATAATTACTATTGGAGAAGATAATATAGAACCAAGTGATTGTCCTGGTGCAATTACAGCAGTTGCTAATCCAACCAATGTAAGCTGTAATGGTTTAAGCGATGGATCAATTGCCATTAATGCGTCTGGTGGAAATGGCGTATATACTTACCAATGGAGTGACCCTAGTATCGGGAACATCCCTAATCCAATCGGTTTGCCAGCGGGTGTTTATAGTGTGACTATCAGTAGTTGTGGAGGACAAGAAATTAGAAATGATATACCAACCGCTTCTTTAACTATTTTAGAACCAACTGCTATCCAATCAGTTATTACACCTGAAGATGTTTCTTGTTTTGGTGTTTCAGATGGACGTATTAACGTATCTGTTTCTGGTGGTTCTGCCCCTTATACTTATCAATGGAGTGACCCTAGTTTAGCGCCACTTAATCGTCCGGTTAATGCAGCGGCTGGCTCTTATAGTTTAACAATCACAGATGCTTCTGGTTGTACAAATAGTATGACAGGTATTACGGTTTCTGGCCCTACTCAAATGGGGGCCTCTGTAACGACCACTCCTGCTAGTTGTACTGGTTTTGGAGATGGAACTGCTACTATTACTGTTGTTGGTGGTTCTGCACCTTATAGCTATACTTGGAGTATGGTGGGTGTTACTGGACCTAATCCAAATAATTTACCAGGTGGTAATTACATCGTGACTGTTAGAGATGCTGCTCAATGTTCTGTTGATGTGCCAGTAACGATTACTAATACGGTTAACTTGACTTCGGTAGTTCAAGTTGTAGAAGACGCTTGTGGAGACAATAATGGCGCTATTCAAGTGACACCAAGCGGTGGTGCTGCACCCTATACTTATCTATGGTCTGGTGGCCCGGTTGCCATTGGTGATACACCTACCGCAGAGAACCTTCCTACAGGAAATTATAGAGTTAGAATAACGGATGTTAACGGTTGTTTCTTTGAAGAGACTATCCAAGTTGGTGGACCTACTGCTACGCTTTCTGCTAGTGGAACCGTCACAGACGTTGATTGTTTTGGAGATGCTAATGGAATGATTAATCTATCAGTTGCTGGTGGTTTTGAACCTTACACTTTTATATGGACCAACGGAGCGACTACTCAAAATGTTAATAACCTAACATCAGGTGGCTATACAGTTACAATTACAGATAGTAAGGTTTGTACCTTCACCCAAAATTTTGAAATAGGTACTAGGTCTAATTTGGAGGTTAGTGTCGAAGTGACAAAAGGCGCCCCAAATGCAGAGGCTACAGCTACAGTTGCTGGCGGAGTAGCACCTTATACTTACGAGTGGTGTAATGGGCAAATGGGACAATCTGCAACAGATTTGGATGAAGGAAATTGTAGCTTAACGGTTATAGATGCTTTAGGCTGTACCATTGTTCAAAATATTGAAATAGTAGTAGATAATCCAGTAGCGACCATTGCGGCTGCGACTGCAATTTCTTGTGATGGTTTAGCTGACGGTAGTTTGCAAGTAGATGTGGCTGGTGGAAAACCTGGTTATACTTATGCTTGGAGTAATGGTGGAACAACTAGTATTATCACAAATATTGGTGCAGGTAATTATAGCGTAACGGTAACGGATGATGTAGGTAATGAAGGTATCGCTTCTTTTGATTTTGTTGGCCCACCTGCTCTTATTATTGATTTGAGTGAGCCAATTACGCCTTCTTGTGATAATGATGGAAAAATTTGTATTAGCGTTTCTGGCGGTACGGCTCCGTATAAAGAAATTAAATGGTCCAACGATGTAGTAGATGCACTTTGTGTTGAAGGTCTTCGAGCTGGAGAATATGGTGTCCTTGTTACGGACCAAAATGATTGTACTTCGGAAGAAAACTTCCGTATTACAACGGATGAGACCTGTGTTCCTTGTTATATGTCTAATAAAGTGGTGACGCCGAATGATGATGGTCGAAATGATGCTTTTTGTATCAGTTGTGTAGATGTGGCAGCTAATAACCATTTAGAAATTTATAACCGTTGGGGACAGCTAGTTTTCGAAACAGATAATTATCAATGTGTTTTGGGCACGGAGTCTGATTGCTGGAAAGGATTGACTCGTTCTAATAACTTAGTGGACGAAGGTGGCTATTTCTGGGTTTTGGAATATGATGAAGGAAATGAGCGAAAAAGAATCAGAGACCATGTAACGATTTTACGTGATAATTAAATTATGCTAGATGAATAGGAAAAGATTGTATGATTGTGTGATTATCAACAAATACCACAATCATACAATTACACAATTTTAAATCTAGCGTATATTTCTAAGCAAAAATATTATTCCCAAGGACTTTGGAAGTCTTGATTGGATTTCCATCAATTCATTTATAATGAAAAAAATTATACTCTTTGTAATTGGCTTGTTTTTAGTTAGTTTGACTACTTATGCGCAAGAACAATCCGCTTTTACACATTATCATATCAATCCTGTACTAATCAATCCTGCGGCAGCGGGTTTGAGTGGTGACCATAATGTATTTTTACATGCACGAAACCAATGGTCTGGATTCCCTGGTGCCCCAAAAACTTATGCTTTAAGTTATGATGGCCCATTTGGTAAAACCTTTGGGTTGGGGGCGACCGTTTATTCTGAAAATATTGCTTCTATTACTCAATTTAGAGCTGCCTTGAATTATGCTTTTAGGTATCAATTGGATAAACTCAAAATTGGATTTGGATTCTCGACGGAGTTTAGTCAAATGACCTTAGATGGCGATATTTTGAATGACCAACATTATAATGCTGGTGATGTGCGTATCGAAGATGGGGTAGATGGAATCAATCATTTTGATGCTTCATTAGGGTTTTATGGTGAATTTAATGAACAAACCTATTTTGGTATTGCTTTTCCCAATATCATTATGGCTCGTTTAGATGGGACTACTACTCAAGGTAATGATGACCCAGAAGGTTACTATGCATTTAATTTGGGCCATCGCTTTAAATCTAACGAATATGGTTTTACCTTAGAGCCGTCAATATTACTTCGTCGGTCTAGAAATGTGCCTTTTCAAGCAGATATTAACTTAAAAGGCTACTTTTTAGAAGATAAATTGATTGGTGGATTATCGTATCGAGGTGGTTCTAGAGGAGCAATGGGGCTTTTAGTTGGTTCAAAATTTAGTAATTTTGCATTTTATTACTCATTTGATGTTTCTTTTCAAGGATTTCAACAATATAGTGGAGGGGCTCATGAATTGACCCTTGCCTTTAAAATCCCTCGAAAAGTAGAACAAGCTCCTGCATTATTGACGAATTAATCATAAAAATATAAACCAATTGAGATAAGCGAAATTAGGAATTAAATATCTCAAAAAAACACGCGACCCTCGCGTAAAGACGTAAGATGTCCTTTAACAATTGGTTTTTGGGATGGCCCTTCTCTTCAGAGAAGGGCTTCTCTTTTTTAGTTAGAATCAGTACTTATGAGACAGTCCCAAATTTAGGAGCAATCATACTTTACTCGAACACTTCTGAATTCTAAATCTATGATTTAAAATTTCCGCAATAAGAGACATTATTTCACATTGTAAACAGCCTTTTTAAAGGGATGAGCGGCTTTAAGTTATTGTCTAAGCGTTTATTTGACTTGATTAGGAAAGACTTAAGAAGAAGCATCAAAAGGCAATAGGAAGCAGTCTATTTAAATAAATTAAACTTTTTCATCAATTGATTTTTTAGATTTATGTGTAAATGATTGATTCTTAAATAATAATATATTTAAATTAAATATTTAATAAAAAAATCTATTTTTTGGCACACTTTTGGACTTATTAAAGGAAAAGTTAATTGGTTTAAAAAGTTAATATATACTAACTATAAAAAAGCCAAGAAGATTAACTTTAAAACTACACAAAAAAATGATAGTCAATTGTTTATATGACTATCAAGTACAAAGAAGTGTTCTTATAAAGAACCAAAAATAATTGTTAGACCGAGCCGAATATTTAAGTATAAGTGACTATGAGAAACAGCTACATGTCGTATTAGACATTACTATCTGAGTCCTTTCTGATTAGCATTTCCAGTATTTATTCTACTAGGTATAGAACGATATTTACTTTTGCCAAAATCTGGAAATATACTTCCTTATTACACGATTAGACCTTACAATTCTTACATTTATTCTAGCCATCACACACAACAATTTCCGAAAAATGGAATAGTTCTCAACGTGTATTAAACGTTTTGAAAGGACTATTTAAACTGAATATTTAAAGCTATTTTTAATTGATTTTATCAATAAACTGCCGCTTTAGCCGAATATGTTGACCCTTGGTCGGCCGATTTAAGTATGTGTTTTTTTAAGCGTTTTGATAATTTATTACAAATTATTAAGGACCTAAGAAAATACGAAAAATTAAAGTAAAAATTCTGATTCCCATGAGCAGCAAGCTTAAACACTCAACCTTGAGTAAAGGTTGGGGGGTAACATCCGTATGTCAAAATGAAAAAGTAAATACTTCTTTTTCATTGGTTGGCCAGCGCATTGGGCGACTAACTAGCCTAGTTCTGGCTTTCATTCTTAGCGCCTTATTTTGCACGCCTTCTTATGCGCAATGTACGCTTACTTGCGATGATCAGAAACAAATCTCTTTAGGAACAAATGGCTATGCTGTGATTATACCTGAATTGATTATTAATGGCGATTTTAGTTGTGCAGGAGACGTTGAAGTAACACTTTATGATGAAAATAACCAAGCAATTGGAGACACAGTTTGGTGTGAACACATTAATAGAACTTTTAAAGTAATTGTAAGTAGTACCGTCACTAATTCTGATTGTGAAAGTACTATTTTCATTGAAGATAAATTAGCTCCACGGATTTTTTGTACAGACACACTTATTGGTTGCGCTGTTTCCACTTTACCTGCAAATCTTGGCTATCCTACTATTTTAGATAATTGTGAAATCATCGATAGCACAGCGCTTAGATACTTCGATTTATCTACGGATTTAAATTGTGGAGCCATGTATAATGGGGTAGAGGTTCGAACTAGAATTACTAGAAGCTGGACCGTATTAGATAATAATGGAAATGTGGGGACTTGTACACAAAATATTTATCTAGCTAAAGAAAATCTTCAGAATATTGTTTTTCCTGCTAATAGATTTGATGAGACGGCTATTAGCTGTACAACTGGAGCAATAAATGACTTAACACAAACAGGGGAACCAACGATAAATGGTGAACCATTAAGAACTGGTGGTGGCTGTAATTTATTCGTTAGTTATCAGGACCAATTTGAAGAGGTTTGTCCTCCTGCAAGTTATATGGTTATTCGTCGATGGGAAGTTACTGATGTTTGTGCAACCGATGTAAGAGTAGGGATTCAGACTATACTTGTAGTAGATAATGACCCTCCTGTGATTACTTGTCCTGATAGTTTTGCTGTTACTTCTAACTTTTCGACTTGTGGCGCAACGGTTATTTTACCGCAAGCTACGGCTACCGATAGTTGTTCCGATTTTACTATCCTACCTAGCTGGGAATTTGGTACAGGATATGGGCCTTTTAGTAATGTTCCAGTAGGTGTTCACACGATTACTTATACCGCAACTGACCAGTGTGGTAATTTTTCTGAATGTACTTCTAAAGTAGCGGTGATAGACAATATTCAGCCAGTAGCTATTTGTAGAAATGAACTACATGTAGCCTTGACAAATGATGGTTTTGCCGAAATTAATGCGGCTGTTTTTGATGGTGGTAGTAGAGATAATTGTGGAGTGGTTAAATGGGAAGTTGCTAGAACTGGTGTAGGTGGAAATAATATGTTTGCTGATTCTATTCGCTTCACTTGTGAAGACCTTGGCCAGCTAGTTGCTATTCGACTTCGAGTTTATGATGCGGCTGGATTGAGTAATGAGTGTTCCACGACGGTTTTGATTGACGATGAGGCTCGACCAGTTATTACTTTTTGCCCCCCAGATATTACATTGAATTGTTCTGAGAATGCGGGTGATACCTCTTTAACTGGCTATGCTAACGCAACAGATAACTGTACGGTAGAAGAAATTTACTTCGAAGACGAAGGAATGGTTAACTCCTGCAATATTGGTACGATTACTCGTACTTGGTTTGCAGTAGATGCTGCTGGTAATAATACCACTTGTCAACAATTTATTACGTTAGTTGATACTACGCCGATTAGGGTCGTTTTTCCAGAAGATTTTGAGACAAATGTATGTGGTGGTGATTTAAGCCCGGAAACCACAGGACAACCGATTATAACAGGCGATGACTGTGAAAATATATTAGTTTCTCATGTAGATGAAGCCTTTTCTATCAGTGGCTCTGCATGTATGAAAATTTTAAGAACTTGGACAGTTTTGGATTGGTGCTCATATAATCCTGTTGATTCTTTAGATAATTCCAGAATTACTAAAGTGCAATTGATAAAAATAACAGATACAGAAGCACCTGTAATTACTGCTTGTCCAGCTGATATTACGGTGGCTATTACAGAGAACGCTTGTGAAACTAGAGTTGACCTAGCAGATTTAATAGCTACGGATTGTAATTCTAATTTGACGATTACAAATACTTCCATCTATGCAGATGAGAATGGTGCCAATGCCAGTGGTATGTATCCTGTAGGTGTCCATTCCGTTAGATTTACCGTCAGTGATGGTTGTGACAATGTCTCAACCTGTGAAATGACTGTAACGGTTGAAGACCAATACGCTCCAACAGCGATTTGTAAATTTGGCTTAACGGTTTCTTTAATGGAAGGTGGATTTGTAATTATTCCGTCCAATACGATTAATAGTGGAAGTTTTGATAATTGTAGCGGTGAAGATGGATTGATTTATGAAATTTCTCCCAACTTTTTTAACTGCGATGACATTGGGCGCCAAACTATTAATTTGATAGTGACTGACCAAGCAGGCAATTCTCAATTTTGTTCTACAGATATTTTTATTCAAGATAATAGTTCTGCTTGTACAGATAAAGCCAGAACAACGGCCATCGGCGGCAGAATTTTCACGGAAGATGGACAAGGTATGGAAGAAGTACCAGTTCAATTGACGGGTGGATTAGAAGAAATGGGCTATACCGATGAGTCAGGTAGTTATTTATTTGACGAACTATCTAGTGAAGAAACTTATACAGTTAGGCCGATGCCTAACGAAGATTATAGTGAAGGTCTCTCTACCTTCGATTTACTACTCATTCGAAAGCATATTTTAGGCACTGTTCCTTTAAATTCTCCTTATAAAATTATAGCTGCTGATGTGAATGATTCAAAAACTATTACGGCTTTTGACATGGTCATTATTCGCCAAGTGGTCTTGGGCACGAGGAGTGATTTTCCTCAAAATACTTCTTGGAAATATATTGATGCTAGCTATGATTTTCCAGACCTAAGAAATCCTTTTTTAGAAGAAGTACCTCAGTTTAGAGATTACAAACAATTGTTAATCAATGATTTGCAAAGAGATTTTATTGGGATAAAAATTGGAGATGTCAATAATAGTGCAAGCCCTATGGCTATGGCAGGTGGAAGAAGTACAAAGCATACTTTGTTATTGGAAATGGATGATGTGACGATGAAAGCTGGTTTTGAATATAGGATACCTGTCAAAGCTAAAGATTTAGCACAGATTCAAGGCTATCAATTCACGATTGATTTCAAACCAAATTTGCTCCAATTCAAAGAAGTTATTTCTGGAGAACTGATGACTATGAGCGAAAATAATTTTGGCTTGACTCAGAAAGATTTAGGAAGATTAACGACCAGCTGGGAAAACATTGGCACTATCCGAACGAATGATGAAATGGTCTTATTTACCTTAGTTTTTGAGGCGCAAGAAGCAGTTGATTTAAGTGATGCCCTTGGCATTAGCTCTAGTATCACTTTGGCAGAAGCCTACGACTCAAGAGATGAATTGATGGATGTTCGGATGCAATTCTCTACAGCACAACAATTAAATAAAAATTTGCGATTATTTCAAAATCGCCCCAACCCGTTTAGGGACCAAACAATTATTTCATTCCAATTGCCTACATCAACAGAAGGAACTATTTCCATCTTTGACATTAATGGTAAACTATTGAAATCGTACTATGGGAAATATGCTCAAGGCTACAATGAAGTAGCTATCGATTTGAGCGAAATACACACACAAACTGGTGTCCATTACTATCACTTAACAACACCTGTTACTAAACGACTGTCTCAAAAGATGGTCATCATCAGAGAATGATGAATTTTTAGAAGTCAGAGGTCAGAAGTCAGACCGCTACGCTGTCAGATTAGCAAAAGACAATCTGACAGTCAAAGACGGTCTGACAGTTCACGAAGTGAACGGTCTGACCTCTGACCTCTCTAACTACGGCAATACTTAATAACGGAAATAAACTTAGGATAAGGTTTTTGGCATGGATTGGTTCTGGGACTATTTATAGTTCCAGAGCCTCCATCTTTTAAATTTTTCTGACTCCGTTATGAGCTAAGATATAAGCAGTTGACAGTTATCATTTTTCTTTTAAAAAGTAAAATTGATAATTGACAACTGACAATAACATACATCGCAAAGGCGATGTAAAACGGTCAAACAACAGGCAACCATATTATTAATTGTTTGACTCGACGAATCTTACATCTAAACCAAAACTTTTTTTGCTTAGAGACAAAAAAAATTTAGAGCCGCAGGATAGGATAACTTTTAGGCTATCCTATCTCGGCTTTTTTTAGGATGTAGGTTTAGTTTTTCTGGTTGCTCATTTAAAAAATATAGACAGCGGTGATTTTTCAAATCATCCTTATCCAAAATCGAATAACAAGCGGAATATTTTCGACTTGTCAATTAGCAAAAAAGATTATCCCATGAAACGGATACCAAAATTATTTACATCCTTGTACAAGCAAATTATCAAGATTGGCTGCTTTGTAGCTTTTGTATTTGCATCTTTTGGCTTAAACGCTCAAATAGCCAATTATCAGTTGGATAAACTGGGAGATAACTTATTTCAAGTAAGTCTTATTCCAACTACAACTTATACAGGATCCAATAAAACGGTGAGCAGTATGCAGGCTGTGGTGAAAGTGCGTACTGGTGGTTTTCAGGCGATTAATATTAATAATTTAGTCCCAGGTTTCCAGTTTGTTAATTCTAGTACAACTGTAACCCCTATAGAAAGCCCTGTGCATGACTATCTCTCTTTTAGTCTTCCTGCTGGACACCTTCCGACTCAATTACCAACTTTTAATATGGGTGAATTAATTCCTTTATTTACTTTTCAAAATGGAGGGATTTGTACACAAGATAGCCTGTCCTTGATTTTACCATCAGACCCTTTTTATCCGAATCCAACTAACTCTATTAATTCTAATGCAGACCAGCAATTGTCTATTGTGGGCTTTGGTGGACCTGATGCTCCAGTAGGGGTTTCTGGTGCTAATATGATTGCTGATTGTTCAGATAATTGTGTGGCAGAATTTAGTTTGACTAAATTGAGCAATGGGTCTTTTCAGGTGAGTATGACGCCAAGAGAAACCTATGATGGAACTGGTAGTAATAACCAAATTTCTAATCTACAAGTAACCATAAAAATTAAATCTGACGGATTCGTAGCGGGTAATATCATAAACTTGATTAGTGGAGCTGTTTTTGATGTGACGAGCCGAGAAGATGCACCAGTTGAAAATGCTAATTTTGATTATATTTCTTTTAATTTAACAAGTGGCACAACTAACGCTATTCCTTTTGATTCAGCTACTACTGTTGATTTATTTACTTTTAATAATATTGGACTCTGCACAGAAGATACGGTTACTTTGATGACCATAGATGACCCATTTAGCTTTCCTAATTCAAGAAGTACCAATCCTGACCAACAGTTAACCATTCTAGGTTACGGAATGAGTGATGCGCCTATTTGTGTCGATGAAGCTGGAGCTGCGGATTGTACTAAAGATTGTGTCTTAGGTTGTAACGATAATGTGCAAGTATCTTTAGGGATTGGTTGTACGGCGGAAGTCCGACCTGAAATGGTGGCAACTGCCTTAACTTTAACATGTCCTAATGGACCCAAAGGAATCGAAATTTTAGAAAATGGTTTGGTTATTCCAACTAGTCCATTTTTAGATGAGTCTCATATTGGTCGGACTTTCCAAGTGCGAGTTATTGATTCTATTACTACTAATTCCTGTTGGGGGTCGATTATTGTGAAAGATAAAACACCACCAATCATTGCTTGTTCAGATATTGTTTTAAACTGTGCCATTCAGGATGTTTCGCCTAATAATCCATTATTAGGGTATCCTACGGTAACAGATAATTGTTCTGATACTGTTGCCAATTTGACCTATTCGGATAGAATGATTCGAAATGGTTGTGGAGACCTTTATAATGGCCGTATTGAACGGACTTGGCGTGCTGTGGATTCTGCTGGTCTAGAAGGTATTTGTGTACAAGACATTTATTTTAGAAGACAGCCAATGACTGCGATAGCTTTTCCGGCTAATAGAGATGGAGTTGATGGGCCTATTGTAGATTGTACAGATGGAGCTACAGATCCATCTAATACTGGGGCACCAACTTTGGCTGGAGATATTTTGTATCCGAATGCGATTGGATTTTGCCAGATTAATGCAGTGTTTACAGATACTAGAGTCGACCAGTGTGCAGGAAATATTCATATTTTAAGAAGATGGACGGTAGTAGATGCCTGTAACGGATTGGATACATCCGCATATCAAATCATTAGTGTTAGAGATACAACTCCTCCCGTTTTGATTTGCCCAGATACTATTCCTGCTGTAGTCGATGCTGGAACTTGTGGTAGCACAGTCACCTTTCCTGCGGCGGTTGTTTCAGATGCGTGTTCTGGAGCCAGAGTTATTATAGAAACTGATTTTGGAAGAATTGATGGAAATGGAGGAACACTTCCTTGGATTCCAATCGGTTTTCATCCAGTAACTTATACTGCAATTGATTCTTGTGACAATGAGATTAGTTGTACGACGGTATTACACGTTGCAGATAGAACTGCACCTGTAGCTGCTTGCGATTTTATCAATGATGTTTCCTTAAGACCTGACGGAACAGTCGTGGTTGCTGCTAGTGTTTTTGATGATGGAAGTAGAGATGGTTGTAGTGGATTCCAATTAGATTTACAGGTCCAGAGGGTAGGAGATACCTTAGACTTTGCTGATTTTGTTACCTTTTATTGTACCGATGCGGGTGATACAGTAGATGTCAATATGCGGGTGACAGACTTAAGTGGCAATGTAGATGAATGTATCGCTCGAATAGTTATTACTAATGATACGCCTCCTTCCATAACTTGTCCAGCTGACCAAACTATTCAATGCACAGATGATTATTCCGATTTGACTGTATTTGGAACACCAACTATTATAGATGATTGTGGCGGGTCGACCAATTATACGGAACAAGATTCTTTTGAAATAAATGGTTGTGGAGTAGGTCGAATTATTAGAACTTTTACGGTCAATCATGGAGGTACGCCGATTACCTGTGAGCAAATTATTAGTGTTGAAAACAATAGCGTTTTTGATGGGAATACGATTAGATGGCCTTCTAACTATCAAGCTTTTGCATGTAATAATGTATCCGTGAATCCTGATGATTTACCAGAGGGATTTAACGTACCTAGATATGATTCTATTGGTAATCTTTGTAGTCGAATTTTACGGTCTTATTCTGATGCAATTTTTGATGATATTACCGACCCCGAAGGTTGTTATACCATTTTAAGAACTTGGTCGATTATTGACGCCTGTGTTTTTAATCCAGCTGATACTTTAGCTGGAGGATATTGGGAAGATATTCAACTAATTGAATTTATTAATAGCAATGCGCCAACTTTTTCGGCATGCCCAACGGCTATATCGATTAATGTAACAGATAATTCTTGTGCAGCTACTGTTCCTCTATTACTGACAGCTACCGATGATTGTACGCCCGATAATTTACTGACTTATAGTTATACCGTGGATTTGAATGATGATGGTTCTACAGATTTGACGGGGACGACCAATGATGCCTCTGGAATTTATCAAGTAGGCGTACACCGAATTCGATTTTTCGTAAATGATGATTGTGGTAATACAACTACCTGTAACTTTTTATTGACGGTATTGGATAATACTGTTCCCCAAATTGTTTGTACGCCTGATGTACTTAATTTTAGCATAGAAGATTTAGGCGATGAATTAATTGCTACGATTGATGCAAACCTGCTGGCAGCAGGATCTTCTGATAATTGTACGAGTTTTGAGGATCTTTTGATTACAGCTAGTCCAGCTACCTTTGGTTGCAACCAAGAGGGAATCAATCAAGTTACGGTTTTTGTAGAAGATGAAGCAGGAAATAGAGATTCATGTATCCTCAATGTCAATATTACTGATTTGGCTAAGCGTTGTCCTGTCAATCGAACAGCAGTTAGTATCAAAGGAATTATTACAAATGAAATTGGCGAAAGAGTAGAACAAGTCGCCGTGACGATTAATCATCCTGATGTTTTACCTGCTATGACTAATACTATGGGTGAATTTAGTTTGGAGGATGTTCCTGTTGGTAATGATTATACTATTCTACCTACTAGAGATTTTGACATGCTCAATGGTATTTCTACTTTCGATTTGGTTTTAATCAGTCGCCATATTTTAAACCTTGAATTGATTAAATCACCTTATCGGTTAATTGCCGCAGATGTTAATCGTTCAGGAGCAATTACAGCTTATGATATCGTCCAATTACGTAAACTCATTCTTCGAGTAGATACGGAATTTTCAAATAATACTTCTTGGCGTTTTGTAAGAACTGATTTCGATTTTGAAAACCCCGCAGAACCTAATAAAGATTATTTCCCAGAGGTTTATAATATCAATGACTTACCAAAGAATGATATGGAAATTGAAGGGTTTGTAGCAGTTAAAGTTGGAGACGTCAATGCGAATGCGAATACGCAAGGCTTTGCTGAGGGAGAAAATAGAAATGCTTCGAATAAACTGAAATTAACTACTGCTCATCAATTGTTGATAGCGGGTAGTACTGTAGAAATTCCTATTAAGGCAGCGAATTTTGACGAACTTTTAGGTTTTCAATTTGCGCTAAATTTTGACCTTTCTAAATTAGAATTTTTAGCATTGATACCGAATGAATCTACTACTATAACGGCTAATAATTTTGGGCTGAATTTTATAGATAGAGGTATCATAACCACTAGTTGGGAACAACCTACTTTGTCAGATAAACAAGCTAATCATACTAATATTTTTAGCTTGAAATTTAGAGTAAAAGAAACTACTGATTTGACAGAGGCGCTTAGACTTGATTATGAATTTATGAAAGCAGAAGCCTACTCAGCTAAGGATAATAATAAGCTTGAATTATTAGATGTTAGCTGGCTAATTGAAGAAGATTCAGAAGTCGCTGACTTTATGTTATACCAGAATAGACCTAATCCTTTTAACGCTGAGGCCTTAATTAGTTTTGATTTGGGGCAAGCTGAAAAAGTAAATCTAAGCATTTTAGACATTACAGGAAGGGTAGTAAAGCGAATTCAATATTCAGCAACGAAAGGCTATAACGAATTGACTGTCAATAGAAAAGATTTAGATGGGAAAGGTGTTTATTATTACCAATTAGCTACTTCAAGTGGAATCAAGACAAAGAAAATGATAGTTGTTGACTAAATTCTTAAACTCTAAATAAAATGGTTTTTGACCCGACTATAAAAATATATACTTAGGCTAATATTCGGTTTTTGGGTTAACGCCTCTTTCTTAATTAAAAGAAAGGGGCTTTTTTCATGCTCTAATTTAAACCACAATCTGTAAAGCGATTAATTGGGTGGCAAAACCTATTAAATAGCCACCATATAAATCCTTTGGCGTTGGATTTTCTAATATTACTCTAGCCGAACCAACTACCCCTGCTAAAGTAATAGCAATAAACAAAAGACCATACATGCTGTACATCGCATTACCAAATTGAAAACTGCTATAATTGAATAATAAAATAGTTACTAATACCATGCCCACTAAACTGCCCATTCCTATTGTGTGGAGACTGATTTTTGAAAAAATATTTAGCAGGAAGGCGGTAAATAATGCGATGATGGTGCCTAGAATGGCTGATTGAAAGGCGATGGGGACATCTGGTAAATGTTTGAAATTGATGTAAAGCCACATATACAACATACCTGTAGCGATGAAAGGCATGATTCTAGACGTACGGTCTCCTAAATTTATATTTGGTGTAAGCCCTAATGTTTTCATCATAGAGATGATAATACCAGGAATTAAACTAGCTTGTAAAAACACATAAATCAATAATAATCCACTTCTACCTTCTCCTACTTGATTGACCCCAAATGAATAAGGATTGATTACCATTAAAAGGGCAATCATATAGGTTAGCATCAATAATGGATGAAATAACCAAGAAATGAATTGTGCTACGTTTTTTAACATAAATAAGGGACAGTTTTAGACCTGCTTTTAATAGGCAGAAAGCTTTTCCAATTAATTTTGAAAATGTAAAACTACAAAAACTAGGGTGATTTTATGGGATAGGAGGAGGATACCTTTAACTTAAGATAGTTGTAAGGTTTATTTTAAACAAAAGTAAAATCATTTAGTTAGGTTTTTGATAATGACGATGTGATATATTCACTTAAGGGTTTTCCTATGAAATTAAGAAAGCAACAATTAGCGCGTTTTTGAACCACAAAGAAACAAAGAAACAAAGGACACAAAAGAAAGTCACAAAAGTTTTTATTTTCTCTTTTGTGAGTTTCTTTTGTGTCCTTTTATGCTCTTTGTGGTTCAAAATATTTTTTATAAGAAAACCCTTTATTCATTTTAAGATAATTACACAGAAAAATTTACAATGACTAATATTAATATATGCTGGTTTAGAAGAGATTTAAGATTAGCAGATAATGCTGCTTTATATCATGCTTTGAAATCAGATGCCCCTGTTTTACCTATCTTTATTTTTGATAAAAACATTTTAGATAAATTAGCCGACAAGACAGATGCAAGGGTTAACTTTTTGCATGATACTTTGATGGAGTTGAATAATGAATTGAAGACATTTGGTAGTACTATTTTAGTAAAGTATGGTCGCCCAGAAGAGGTATGGAAAGAATTGCTTCAAGAATATGAGATTAATGCAGTATTTACTAATCGAGACTACGAAGCATATGCGATAGACCGAGATGCGGCTGTTAAAAAATTGATAGAAGCCCAAAATGGCACTTTTCATACTTTCAAAGATCATGTGATTTTTGAAAAAAACGAAGTGCTTAAAGCCGATGGTACTCCATATACCGTTTTTACACCATATAGTAGGAAATGGAAAGCTAAATTGCTGACTCGGATGGAAACCATTAAAAATGCTAAAGGAGGCACTGAAGAATTGTCCTATTATTTTAAATCTTACCCGACAGAAAAATATTATTCAAATTTTTATCAATTGCCTACAAGTGAACTACCAACTTTGGCAAAATTGGGCTTTGAAAAATCTGAAATAGAAATCCCTAGCAAAACGGTGGCTAGAGGCATTATACGAACTTATGATAAAACTAGAAATTTTCCTGCTATTGATGGCACTTCAAAACTAGGGATTCATTTTCGTTTTGGTACCATTAGTATTAGACAGAAAGCTCGTAATGCACAGCAATTAAATGAGACTTTTCTGAATGAATTAATATGGAGAGACTTTTATTCGGGGATTTTGTCTCATTTTCCACATGTGGCTAAAGGTGCTTTTCGGAAAAAATATGAAAATATTCCTTGGAGAAATAATGAAGAAGAGTTCAAAAGTTGGTGTGAAGGCAAAACTGGCTACCCAATTGTAGATGCAGGAATGCGAGAATTGAATAATACTGGGTATATGCATAATCGAGTGAGAATGATTACTTCTAGTTTTTTGACAAAACATTTGTTGATAGATTGGAGATGGGGTGAAGCCTATTTTGCAGAAAAACTGTTAGACTTTGATTTAGCTAGTAATAATGGTGGCTGGCAGTGGGCTGCAGGATGTGGTACCGATGCGGCACCTTATTTTAGAATATTTAATCCAACTACTCAAATGCAGAAGTTTGATAAAGAATTAAAGTACATAAAAAAATGGGTTCCAGAATATGGAACAAATAGTTATCCTGTTCCTATTGTCGAGCATAAAGCTGCGCGAGAACGTTGTTTGGCTACATTTAAAGCTGCTTTAAATAATATTTAAAATTTCATATGAAAATATATTTTTTGTAATATTACTGATTATCAACATATTAATAAATATGGTAAAGAATTATTTGAAAAAAGAGCGTTAAATATTTGCGTTAATCATCCTTTTTTCTGTATTTTTGTTGACGTATTAAGAATTCGACAAATTTATTTTGATTTGATTTTTATTGTATAATGAAAGACATATTAAAATAAATTATAAAATTACCCTAAAAAGGGTACACTTTTAAATTCGATTCTTTTTATTTTTGCATCTCAACCTACGGAATTTTATCTCACCATCGTTTTACGACCTATTTTACTATTTGTAATAGTAAAACTTCCTATTTATTTACACAGACTAAAAAAGTGAAAGAGCGTTTTGATTGGATAGATTATTTAGTCTACACTTTTCCGATTTAAGTAAAAAAAACTTTAAGATATTTCTTTAGACATATATCTTAACCTTAAATAACAATGTTGTTTCGGGAACGATAAGCCTTTTTTAATATCGAAATTACGCAATAAAAGCATGAGATTAACAAAGTTTGGTTAAGACCATTTCGTGAGGCTTCGCGCCTCACTTTTTTCCAAACTTTTACAACTCTTGCTTCTAATAATATACAAGGTTAAGAAAAGCTTGACCTTAAGATTTGAGATTAATTCCGTATTATTGAATGGAGTGGAATTCGTTTTCCACTTCCTTCTTTTATCTCAAATAAATAATCTTTACCAAACAGCGTTAGTACGAACACACGATTAGCCGTTAGCATTACGATTTAAGTTTACTAGTTGATTTTCAACTGTATAGCATTACGAGAAAGAAATAAACACAAGACAAAAAACAAACATTATTTTCGACCAAAAGAGCGACACTAATCACAATCTCATGAAAAAAACATTTACAAACACAACTCAGAAAGCAACTAAGCTTTTTCACCTTACCTGTTTATCTTTTTCCGGATTTAATTTTGTCAATAACGAAAGTAACATACCTATACCCAGTCATTTAGGCACTTAGATGCCTAATATATTTACGACTGGACTTCAATAGATAGCTGTAGTGATACAGTCCTATCCAGTAATATTCCTTAAGCCGATCGGAAAAATAATCAACCAATTTTTTTTAGTACATCTTACAAACGAGCTGAATAGCTATTTATAGGTCTTATAGACCTTAGCAAAGGACAACATCTAGGATTTCTTGAATCAATAATTTCAAGACCTTTCGTGCGTATGTACATTTATGTCCCACTGGCTAAGGATACTAAATCTAGAACTGGATAGCGTGAGAGATTCAAGCTCATTACCAAAATTTTTTTAACCTTTTTTCTTTTAACCAAAATTAACTAATCCTATGAAAAGAGCGAGTTTTACGCTATTTCAGCCACAAAGATGGATGTCTCTTGGACAATCTACTTTGATGGTTCTTTTTGTTTGGTGTTGTTTGGGCATCAACACTGCGAGTGCGCAGATTCAAATGCCTAATGGCGATGTTGCCTCTAGTGTAACATGTGCAGACGGTACTACTTTTTCAGATGATGGTGGTACTGCTGGTAACTATGCTGATCCTGATGGTACTGCAGATACAGATACTATTACAATCTGTGCTGCCGATGCATGGTCTCGTGTCAAAGTAGAGTTTACTTCTTTTGACATCGAAGCTAATGACGCTTTAAGAGTTTTTGAAGGTGGTTATGCAGCAACTAATGCTGGAACTGCAGCATTGATTGGAACTGCAACAGGGCAAGGTGCCTCTTCTATCACCCTTGCTGATGGTTCTGGCATTACTAACTGGGTAGAAGCTGATTGTAGTCCAACTACGAACCCTACAGGATGTCTTACTTTTATTTTTGATACAGATGGCACAAACTCTAAAGGTTTTGGCTGGACAGCTAATGT
>CALLVC010000492.1 GCA_938010785.1 uncultured Saprospiraceae bacterium | reverse complement strand
CTCTCAACATCTAATTTAACAGTGTGCCTAAATCGATATTTTAAGACATTAAAATCAACACTAGACCGCAATCTATCTTGCTCTGAAAAATCTTTAAATTTAGGGTCAATGTAGGTATACCCTGCTAGAATACTGGTCGGAATCCCTCCTATGTTGCCTTGACCCTGAATACTTGCCTCCACTCCTTTGATGACGGTGTTCCCAATATTTGTCGCCTGAAAACCTGTTTCGAACCCCGTAAAAATGAATTCTATCATGTTTTCATATTCCATCCAAAAAGCCGCTACATCTAGAAAACCTTTCCATTCAGATACCTTAAAACCTTGCTTGAATCCTATCTCCGAACTCCAACCTGTTTCAGATGTTAACTCAGGATTTGGACTAATCGGAGTACTGCCTAAATTTGTGGTGATAAATTTCTCGGCAATGGTTGGAAATCTAAAACCTTGCCCCCAAGAAGCTCGAAAATAAGTCGCTTCTGCTGCTTGATAATTTGCTCCAAATCGAACAACCGGCCTAGCATCGGAAGTTCTACCATCGGGAATAGTGTTCCCTGCTACTTCTTCGGGTCCTTCTATTCGATTATATTCATAGCGAATTCCCGCAGATAAATTTAATCGGTCAAATAACTTTTTTTCTAATTGCAAAAAAGCTGCATTATTGGTCAAAACATAAGACGTGTCTCCATACAAAGGTGCTCGAACATCTGTTTTTGAAGCGACTACACCTGCGGTCAATACTAAATCACTTTCCTCAAATTTTCGTTGAAATTGGTAAGAACCGTAGTATAAATCAGAAAAGTTATCTGTTCCTCTGGTTGAGGTATTGTCTATACTAAAAAATCGTCCATTAATCTTGTGGTGATTTCCCTTCTTATCAAAATAGGACACAAAAGGGTCTATATAAAATCGAGTTGGTGTCGAATTACCCAAAGTCGTCGTATCTCCTCTATAAATCCCTTCTGCTCCATCCTTCCAATAAAAATAAGAATTACTGTCATTCTTATTATAAGTCGAATTCACCCCTATGGATAAGCGGTCTGTTAAGCGATAACGTAAACCTAAGGAAACTCTACCTTGCTCACTATCTGAAAATTCTCTAACATCCTTTTGCGTATAATACCGTCCCCCAAGTACCAAGTCTAACTTATTGATTTTTTGTTTGTGCGAAAACAATACCCCCGCCTCATAACGGGTGTCATCCCACCATTTTTTGGCGGCATCTTTTGGGGCATCATAGGTCCCACCGAATATAGAAAGCTTGGTTTCTGGCTCTGACCTAGCGTAACTTGTTCGAACATTTATCAAGCCATTCATCGCAGCTGAACCATACAGGGCAGACGCTGCCCCTTTGATAACCTCTACTTGCTCAATACTTTCTACTGGCAAGTCTCCCCAATTGGAGGTTCCTGCATCAGATTGTAGGGCTGGTAAATCATTGACCAACAATAAGACTCTACTTCCTGCTCCATATGAAAAACCTGAACCTCCTCGAATATTCGCTTGCCCTCCTACTAAATTAACACCTGGAAGCTTTTCTAGCGTCTGGTCTAGGGACGTAGCATTGGTGCTTTCTATTAAATCTGACTTTATCACCTCTAAAGAAACGGTGGTCTCAGCAAGTGGCTTTTCATATTTACCTGAAGTAACTGTTGCTGTTTGCAATAAGTTAACTTCTTCCGCTAAGGCAAACGTTAAATTAACTGTTTCGCCTGCTTGGACACTTACGGTTTGCACTATGGTTTCAAATCCTATATAACTGACTTCCAACTGCTTACTCCCTGCGGTTACTTTTATCTCGAATTGTCCATCGAAATCTGTTATAGTCCCCGTCTCTCCTATTTTTATAGTCGCAGGATACAAGGGTTCTTGCGTTTTCTCATCCCTAACGACTCCTTTAATGGTCGCTTGTTGAGCAAATAATACCATACTAAATAGTAAAAATGGAGCAAGGAATAACCCTCTTTTGATAACATTAGGTAGCATATTGTAAAATAGTTTGTGATGGTGAAGCTGGATGCTGGATGAAGGATTTTCGCCTTTGGCTACTATTATCCATGATTAAGCGTTGCTGTATTGTCCAAAAATCCTCATCCATGTTTTCCAAATCTAATGTGAAATTAAACCAAGATTCCTTAATAAAGAACCTAATTATCTAAATTTATAGACCTTTGTCGGAGAATGGCTTTATTCCTTATTTTATCCTGCGATGCCTCAAAACGCTATTCCCCCTATCTGATTTACTTATTTGGATTAATAAAAATCTAGTTTTGTATATTGCTATACATGTCGATGTTTTTTGATTTGTTTTTTACTGAAAAAAAGGAATTCGTTCTATATTGCATGGCGAACTAGTTTGAAATGATGAACTATGAACTATAAACGATGAATTGGGGCTAAGGAATTGTTTATACTTTTTAACAAAAAGAAATTCTATTTAATGAAAATATCGTTCATCATTTATAGTTCATCATTAATTAGCAATGATTTGATTTTTCTATAAATTTACCTTCACATGAAAAAAATTTTACTACTTTTTGGATTAACTTTTTGTTTAATTCAACTTCAAGCGCAAGAAGTTGCCTGTGTTCCTGATTCTACTTTTGCAGATTCTGCACAAGTGGTTTCTCCGCTTCCTTTAGACCCGAATACGGGAGAAGGTGGTTTAGCTGCATTTCCTGCTTGTATTGGAGAGCCTTTTGAATTAGTTTTCACGCTTAGAATTGGTGATTCTGCTACCGTTAATGGTTTTGATGTTGATTTATTTAGAGCCGAAATTGCAACTACGGGTGCCATTGAAGGGCTTCCAGAAGGTGTTAACTATTTCTGTAATCCACCCGATTGTATTTTTCCAGATACTACTTTAGGATGTATTGTTTTAAGAGGAACCCCTACAGCGGGTAATACCCCCGGAGAAAATAATCTAGTTATTTCTGCTAGTGCTATTTTAGATGTTCTTGGAACTTTTAATACAACCATCCCCGGGCCATTATTTGCTGGAGAATATAATCTAACTATCAACGAAATGGGTGGATGTGAATCTGTCAGCACCAATGATTTTCTTGCAACACATATAGCACTTGCTAATATTCCGAACCCTGTTATCGACCGTACCATGATTGAGGTTTCTTCTGAAATTAGTGGTGATTTTCAGTTTCAAGTTTTTGATGTGGCGGGCAAATTACTACACCATCAAAATATTCAATTAACAAATGGTTATAATGCTTTTGAATATGATGCCAGCGACCTCGGTTCAGGCATGTATATTTATGCCATTGGTAATGAGACCGGTGCTATTGCAGAGAAGATGATTGTGGGAGGGAGATAGCAGTTGGCAGTTGGAAAATTAGAAATATTTAAATTAATAAAAGGCTTTATTGGTCTTTTGTCTACAAGTAGCAATAAACGACAGTCCCAATTTTTTTGGGGCCATTAAAAACCTATAACTTACGAACGCCTGGTTAACTATCCTACAATAGATAGCCAGGCGTTCTTTGTTATCACCCTTTAGACATACTCTTATCACCGACTAAATCCATCAACTATGCAATTCCCTAATTTAAAATCCTTAATTCTATATTTTAGATTTATCAATATAAACAGGTCGTTCCAAAAACCGATTTTACTACTACTATTTCTTTTAGTGAACGGCTTTTTATCTGCTCAAACTGGCTGTCCGGAATGCGCTATCGTGTTACCGGATTCCCTTCAAGAAGATACTTTTTATCTTCAAGAATTTCCTGATGGTCAGTTTAGAGCAACTTATGATGAAAGTATCACTTATCGGTTACCGACCAATACTTCTCAAATCCTCTACCTGGTTCCTTCTGTTCCCGCTGGCATTGGTATTAATAAACTAAGTATCAAATCTATCAATAATCTTCCAGCAGGATTATCTTGGGAACCCAACCAAAAGGAATATGACTTGCCCGATGAACGAGACGGCTGTATTAGAATCTGTGGTACGCCTTTACAATACGGACATTTTAAAATAGAAGTCACGGTCAATGCCCAGATTTCTATTTTGTCACAAGATGCTACTTTCACTAGAGATTTATTTATCGCCCCTCCTTCTACGACCAATAGTGGATTTACGATGACCAATAATATTGGCTGTGGAAATACGACGGTTACTTTTGAAAACAACAATCCTAGTAATGAAAAAGCAGGCTATAGTTATTCTTGGGATTTTGGCTTAGGCAGTACCTCTGCGGATGAAAATCCAATTCCTCAAAATTATACAGAACCGGGCGTGTATCCTGTGAATTATCAGGCTATTATTGATACGGTAGGCTATATTTTGACAGAAGTCAAAGTATTAGAAGCGGAGTGTAGCGACTTTTTGGGAAAACCCGATTTGAAAATTCGAATAAGCGACCAAGCTGATAATATCGTCTTTGAGAATGAAAATATTGAGAATACTGACCCGCCTGTTACCTTTCCATTAAATCTAGATATTCTAAGTGGTAATTATAAACTGGAAGTGATTGACGAAGATAGTGGCTTGAACGGCGGAGATGATATTTGCGGAACAATTAATTTCAACCAATTGTCTAATGGTAGCTTGGAAGATGGCGACCTCAAAGTCTCTATTAATATATTTCATCCAGTCGATACCATTAATGTAGTCGATTCCGTTGTGGTTTATGAAGTTCCTTTTGCGCCAATTGTTAGCTTTGATGGCACTTTTATTTTTTGTGAGGGAGATTCTTTAGAGTTAAGTGCTTCTGCCCTATCCAGTCAACAACAATGGTTTAGAGATTCTACGCCCATTGCTGGTGCTACTGACCCTACTTTAAAAATTACGGAAGACGGTGCTTATTATATTTCAACGACCAGTGAAGAAGGTTGTATTAATACCTCTACCCAAGCATTTTTAGGACCTATTCCTGTTCCTGATGCACCTGTCTTGAAACAAGAAGGTAACCTATTGGCTATTTTCAACCCTGCTATTTTACCAGACCCTTATAGTTTGCGGTGGTTTCAAGAAGGCAATTTATTAGACCATACTGCCTTTTCTTTATGCATTTCTGAAACAGCTAAGTATGGAATAGAATTGACTAATAGTACTTCTGGCTGTAGCAGCTATTTTGAGAGTGTCTATACTGCTGATGAAAGTGGCGTTTGTTCGACGGCGGCGGAGGATTTATTGGCAAAAGTGGCGGATATAAAAATTTATCCAAATCCCGCTTCCGACCAATTATTTATAGAATTAACGACAGTCACTGCTTTAGAAAATTCGTCTATTCGTATTTTAAATATGTTGGGACAACAACTTGACTTTCAAATAATCAATAGTAACTTTACGGAGCAAAATTTTCAATTTAATGTATCTAATTATGCTCCTGGGTTGTATTTGATTCAATTGCATGATGGAAAAGATGTGACGAGTTGGAAGGTTTTGAAGCAGTAATAAACTGTAGTTTTAACAACTTGTCCGTATGGACAAGTTGTTAAAACTACAAATTCATTTGGGCGTAATTGGAGTTTGTCCCCAACAAATAGTGCCGTAGGTACTAAATATTGGTAGGACATAGCAATCAAATAGGTGCATTTAGTCGTGCCGTAGGTACGCAACATGATTTTGAAACCCATGTTACGTACCTACGGCAC
>CALLVC010000491.1 GCA_938010785.1 uncultured Saprospiraceae bacterium | reverse complement strand
GCAGACCAATTGACAGTAGGAGAAGACAATGCCTTGGGCTTAGGTTTATTCCAAATTACAGCAAGTTTAGACACTTTAAGCTACTTTGTTCAATTATCTAGTCTGACTACTTTTTCGTCAGCGGCTCATTTGCACAATGCACCTTTAGGAGTGACAGGAGATGTTGTGTTTAATATGACAGATGATTTAGTTGAGAACCTAATTGTTGGCGCAGATTTACCGATTGAAAAATCATTAGTAAAAAATATTTTGTCAGGAGATATCTATCTTAATGTACATACCGAAGCGAATCCAGATGGTGAAGTTCGGGGGCAATTATACCGTTTAGCTAGAGAGGGCTATGCGTATGATATTTGTTCGGAGCAAGAGATTCCTACTCCTGTAGGTGCCGCAGAGGTGTCCGGTTCTGGTATGTTTGCTTTTAATCGAGATATGGACGAAGCACATTTAATGGTAGTCGTTAATGAATTGAGTTCCGAGTTTGCTGGCGCGCACATTCACAATGCTGCTATGGGGGAAACTGGCGGAGTCATTTTTCCTTTTACGGATAATTTTGCTAACGGTGGTGCTTTTTTATATTTTACAGGAGATAGCGAAACGCCTTTTAATGCAGAATTTGCTGAAATCATCAGAAACGGAAATGGATACGTAAACATTCATACGGCTAATAATGCAGCAGGTGAGGTTCGAGGTCAAATCATTAAAACCTTAGAATGTCCGCTATTAAGTACGTCTACCATTGAAATAGATAACGAAATAGTAAGTTTTGAAGTTTATCCTAATCCTGCAAGTGACCAGTTAACCCTTAGTATTCCGAGTGCGTCTGTTCAATTTTTGGATAATCTGACCATTAGCATCTTTAATAATATTGGACAACAAGTAAAACAGTTAGATAATATATCGGCTAATCAAGTTATAAATATTGACGAGTTGGGAAGGGGTATGTACTATCTGACCCTATCGACACCAAGCCAAATGAGTAGTGGTATAAAATTCTATAAAGAATAAAGTCAAACAACAAATATTTTTAAACTGTATTTTTCAGGAGAGTTGCTTACTTAGGTAGGTGACTCTTTTTTGATAATATATAGGAGGTATTTTGTTTAGTTGCTTATCGTAACTCATGAAAAACATTTACTTGAATTTTAGACTTATTTTCCTTTAAATCCAAAGTGGCCAAATTAGTATCATAGCCTTCTTTTTTAAAAGCAAATCCTCTTTTCAGTAGCATTGCTTCCATCTGAACATTATGCGAATAAAGGAGCGCGAATAATGTTTGAAATCCCATATCTTTGGCAATGGAAATCATATAGTCGGTCATCGTTGAACCGAGGCCTTTTCCTTGCCATTTATCAGCAATGATTACCGCAAATTCAGCTTTTGTCAGGTCAGTATCCTCTCCTACTATCCTCGCTACGGCGATAGCTTCTTTCTTTTCTTGATGAACACATTCTGCTACAATGGCCATTTCTCTATCGTAATCAATTTTAGTTAAGCGGTTAATCAATTTTTGGGAAATGGATGGAATATATCCTAGGAAGCGGTCTCTTACGCTTTCATCAGATACTTTTTTCCGAAATGCCTGTGCACTTGCACCGTCAGTTGGATGAATAGGACGCAGTTGTACTAAACTACCATCTTTGAGCTGCGTTGGAAAAATATAGGAAATAGGGTAATTCATTGAAGAGATTTATGACTATAACAGACAGGACTCCTAAAATGTTCCATTGTCAGGATTAATACTATTGACAAGTTAATTAAGAGATTTTTTTTTGTTTTTACTTTTTTATATTAAAAAAGTGTAGATTTGATTTTTAATGATTTCTAATTTTAGCACTTTAGAAACTAGGAATTATTGATATTTAGTATCACAATTAAAGCGATTAGGAAAAGTAAATTAAGTTATTTGAATCCAAATAACTTAAACAATCGCTAAAAAAACACAGCTTTGAGTATAGCAACGAATCCAGATATTAGTATGATTCTCCAATTAAAAAATGGAGACCAGCGAGCTATGGCGGCGGTATTAGATAAATACGGAGATGCGCTCTATGGAGCTATTTATCAGATAGTTAGGTCAGAGGATATTGCAAAAGATTTAATGCAGGATGCTTGCATTAAAATCTGGAAAAATATCAAAAGTTATGATGAGCAAAAAGGTCGATTGTTCACTTGGTTATTGAGAGTTTGTAGAAATACGGCGATTGATAAAGTACGTACTGGAAAATTTAAAGCCATTGCGCAATCCAAAACTATCGAATCAACCGTATCTAATAATGTATCGCATAGCGAAGAAATGAACATCCCTGATAGTGGTTTGCAGCAAGTCATTCAAAGACTTGACGAAAAGTACCAACAGGTAATTAATCTAATTTATTTACAAGGGTTTACCCAAAAAGAAGCTGCCGAAGAGTTGAACATACCTCTCGGAACAGTTAAATCTAGAGTCAAAATTGCTATCCGTGAGTTGCGGGCAATTTTGGGAGATAACCCTTTAGTAGTATTAGCTATCATTACCTCTTTACTCATCGTCTTAATTAAATAATATCATGGATATAAAAAAATATATAGAAAGCGGCATCTTAGAAGACTACGTGCTTGGGTTGATTTCTGATGCTGACCAGAAAGAAGTAGAAAAAAACCTTCTTCAGTACCCTGAATTAAAAACGGAACTAAATCAAATAGAGGATGCTTTGGCAGCTTACGCTCAAGCTAAGGCGATGCCAATGCCTGCAGGGTTATCTGCACAAATCACAGCATCAATCAATAATATAGCAACTGGTGCTTCTGCCAGTTCAGATACCACTACTCTAGCAAAACCTCAAGCAGCTATTCCCAAAAGAACAAATACACTTGGTATTTTTCTAGGTTTAGCATTGGCAGGAGCTTTATTAGGTAGTTTCTTCTTGAATTCACAAAAACAAGATTTACAAAACCAACTGACTCAAGCAGAGACTCAAGCAAGCAACCTCAATGAACAAATGGTTACTTTGCAACTAGCTTGTGATGAAAAAGATGGTGTCATTCAAAATCTAGAAGAACAGATTAGCGTACTTAGAAATCCAGCCTATAAGCCGATTTTGATGAAAGGGACCGACAAAGCACCAGAGGCAGAAGCTATCGTTTATCACAATCCTGCAGACGGGAAATCTTATCTGGATATAGGCAATTTACCGACTGCTCCATCTGATAAAGATTATCAACTTTGGGCGATAGTAGATGGCAGTCCTACGGATATGGGCATATTTGATTTGACTGCTGCTACAGGTGGTTTGGTTGAAGTACCACATATTCGGAATCCCCAAGCTTTTGCCGTTACATTAGAAACGAAAGGAGGGAACCCTACCCCTAATCTAGATGAATTATATGTGATTGGGAATGTATAAAAAGTAAAGAATCGTTTTATTCCTTTAAAGGATAAAAAGCCATGCAGATTTGCATGGCTTTTTTT
>CALLVC010000490.1 GCA_938010785.1 uncultured Saprospiraceae bacterium | reverse complement strand
CTTTATCATCTAAATGAATCGCCTCGGTGAATAATTGAGCAGCAGAAGGAGTTGGCATTTCGTCCACTATTTCTGTAGCAATTTGTGCTAATACTGCCTGCTCTTCCTAATTAGGTAGTTCTTTTATATTTAGCTGATTATCAGTCTCTTTTTTCATAGGAAAATGCTTTTAATGAATCAAATTTATTGCTTTTTAAACAACAAAAACAAGAACTTTGTATCAACTAAAAGGCTGAACATTTTAAGTAAAGGGAAGGTCGTTTTGATAAATTAATTTCTAGTTATATCAAAACTTAATTTTAGGTATGACTTTGTTACTTTTTCAATTGAAAAAAAGTAACCAAAATTCTAGTCAAAATAAACTGGCATCCCATTCCTTCGGGTTCGGAAATATATTTCCTCATGCTCAGACAGTATTTTGACAGCCTCCCGCCGTGACGTGTAACTCGTCGAATTGCTGATTTTTCGATGATTACCTGACCTTAAAGATTTTGCGTTAAGCAATCAAATTAGTGGGCAGGCATTAAAGAGGATTTTGAAGAGACCGAAGGGAACGGCTTAAATACTCGTGTAGAGCAAATTTGATTGTAGCAAAAGATTTAGAGTCTTGACTTTTGGTTCTTTGTGTCAAGACAAAGAACAACAACTTTTAAAAATAAAACTTAATCCCTATGAACAAACTACCTCTATTCCTCTTTCATCGCTTTCCAAAGCCAGGGAATTATAATCTAAAAGCATGGCAAATGCTCAAAATCAACAATCTAGAATTAACGGATATTGAATTTTTAGGCGCAACGGGCAGCACTCGAAATAATGCCTCCATGAAAGGCAATTATTATTTTTTGATTAACCCAATTTGGATAGCAAAGGCAACAACCGATGGGCAAACAGTCAATCTCAATGACCGAAAAGCCATCATCATTTTCAAACCAACGAAGAAACACCTTTACCTAAAACATCACATCAATCATCCTGATGAAGGCATTATGGACAACGAAAATCCAGCTTATGCGCTCATTAATTTACAAATAGGTAACCTCCAACATCCTAATAAGATACGCCGAAAGCATATACAATCGGAGCTGATTGAAAAACTAAAAAACGATATTCAATTCCTACTAGAAGACTTAACTCAATTGGAATTTGAAAAATCAGAAAGGGGTGCAAAAAGAGCTTGTTTTAGAACAAACAAAGGCTACTTCTTTTTAGGCATCTGCCCAATCGAACATCCCTATCCACCAGAAGATTTCTAATTTTTTTATCACTAAAATAACATCATCATGAACAACAGTTTAAGTGGAACTATCAATGACCTATCAAGCAAATTAAATCGCTTGACCAATCTCAATAATGCCAGAAACCCACTAGTCTATGGCATTAAATTAAAAAAGCTAAAAGAGCGTATCGAGCAGAAATTCAGAATCTTTGAATTCCTACAAAACAACGCCAAAAAGCCTGGACAACAATACCCATTCCTAGAAACCAATGGCGACCCAATGGTCATTCGATTTAAAATGGAGGCTGGTTTTAAAAAGCATCCAGAAGATGAAGACTACACCTTTTTTGAAGAACCTTCTGTAATTGAATTGCACTTGAACAATCCTGCTTTGGAAAGTACTTATAAAGTGCCAGATATTAATATCGTTCCTGAGTCATTAGAACGCATTAATTATAAACGAGAAGAGGCGGTTCGGACTGCTTTAAAATCTTTGGTGATTGCTTATCATGGAGTATTGACAGCAACACGGAAGACGAAGGTGGATTATTTGCGGAATAGTTATCCTGATTTGCAATCGCAGTTTGTGGGTGGAAGGTATAGTAATCCAGAAGAGGAGTTGGGGAAGTTGGATGCCGAGATGGTGGAGATACAGAAGGGGATAGCCTAAAACTTGTAGCAAGCAGTCAATTTTACTAAAATTGATTGCTTGTTAGTTCTAGAACTTAAGTACTGCTGAACTACTCTCTCGAAAAGCATTGCTCCAAGTTAATTGGTCATGGAGTATATCAAAAGTGATGGGGTTAAGCGAATGACTAAAAGCATGTGCTCGATTCATCATTTTTACATAGCCAGAAGGATTACCTTGGTTGGTAAATTTCTTTAGATTTAGAATCTTCTTTAGAATTTGAACTTTCTATATAGTTTCCGTGAAGTAGAATTGAAAAGAGGATAAAAAAGAAGTCAGGCTCTTTTTTCCAAACCAATTTAGGTTTCTGTGTTAATTCTGGTAGATTTTGTATTTGAGGTATTTGACTATTTAGAGTTTCATACATCTTAGTCTTATTTTCAAGAAACCTGATAAGCTCTTTTACTGTCTTGAGTTTTGCATCTATGAATGGTTGAATCATACTCTTTGCATTATCTTTGCTTAAGTTCCTGGTGTCAAAACTTTCATATTCTGGTGATGTTTCATACTCATCATTGAAGTCATACAACTCCTCAAGCTCATGACTGCCATATTTATAATTAAATTCAATATCTGGGTGACACAATGGTTCCTTCGGTTTAGAAGTAAATAAGGTGTCATTAGAGAATGACTTTTCAATTCCTTTAAATTCAGATAATAGTTCTTTTAAATCATGATATTTAGCGATGTCATCACTATCTATTCTTTTTCCTCTTGTAAGATTTCTAACTTCATTTTTAAATTCTAGGAAATAGCCTTTGAGTTTTTTAGAATATTCATCAGGGTCTTCTAGTGAATCAAAAGTCATTCTTAACTTTGAATACGGTCGAGGTATTTCTTGGTTATAAATTTCATCATCATAATAATAATCAGTTGTCCTATCAAATTGAACTTTATGATTTTTTAGTTCCTCAAGTATAATATCTATTTTCTCAGTCATAGATTCATCATTTAATCATTAAATACATCCATAGCTTTATCTAGTTCCTCATTGACTATCTTAGCATAAATCTGAGTTTCTCTAATCGCTGCGTGTCCCATTAACTTAGAAACTTTATCAATAGAGATACCCTTTCTTAAGGCTCTAGTAGCCCAAGTATGGCGAGCTATATGGAAACTGAGTTTTTTGTCAATATTTGCCTTCTTAGCAATTACTTTCAAGTTCTTATTAATGTAGGCAGTAGAACCAGAAATACATTTATCAAGTTCGATTGGGTTCTGTAAATCAATGGATTCAGCAAATATAGGAAATAGAAATCTTTTAGAGGAATTTGGAGCAGTTTCCCACTTTTTAACAATATCTAGAGCCTTATTCGGCAATTTAATAGAAAGCTGTCCTTTGGTCTTTTGAATGCTAAAATCAATGCGTTCGCCATCGAAATCGGTTCTCTGCAATTTAAGTGTATCAGAAACTCGTAAGCCGCCAGTATATGCACAGAATACAAACATGTCTCGATGCAAATCAAGTCTTGAATACAGCGTAAATTCAGCATCCACTATACGTTGTAATTCAGATTCCGTTAAGTATTCTCTTTGTGTCTTTTCAAGTTTGATTTGGTATTTTACAAAAGGGTTGAAGTTAGCATCCATTATACCTTGACGAATTGCATCATTGAATAGTTTACGGATATACTTCATGTCTTTATGAACTGTATTGACACTATTTCCTAATTTCTGCTTAAGATAGTTCTCATAATCATGAATGAATTGTAGGTTCATATCTTGGAAAGTAATAGACCTATCTCCTATGTAAGTTTTTAGCTTTTTAACGATAGATGTATATATTAGTTGAAAAGTCCGCCACCTTTCAATTGAAAAGGTTACCACTCTAGCAGTTGAACCATCAATTTTGTGCTGAACAAAATTGATGACAACTATGCTAAGCATGAATACCAAACAAGAGATAATACTGCGGTATTATCGAGAAGGGCATTCTCAAAGAAAAATCAGTCGAGAATTAGAGATTTGCCGAAAGACAGTAAAGAAGTATTTGCAGGAGTACGAAAAAGAGCGGAATAAAGAGCCTGCGAATGAAGGGGAATTGACAGCGCTAAGTAATTCAATAACGCAAGCCCCAAAGTATGACAGTTCTACTCGTAAAAAGCGGAAGTTAACCGAAGAAATTGCGGAACAAATAGATAAATATTTAATCAGCAATCAGGAAAAGCGGAGAAGTGGCAAACGCAAACAATTACTGAAGAAGATAGATATATGGGAAGCCTTGAAAGGCCAAGGCTATCAAATAGGCTATACCACGGTGTGTAATTATATTCGCAGCCAACAAAGTGGAGCGGAATCTTTTATCAGGCAGCAATATGAGCCATGTGGGGTGTGTGAATTTGATTGGGGCGAAGTAAAATTAAAAATAGACGGCATAGATAGAGCTTATCAATTAGCCGTATTTACGCTTGCGTGGAGTAATTATCGATTTGCCTTTTTGTTTGCTCGTCAGGATACCCAAAGTTTTCAACAAAGCCATGTGATTTTCTTTGAACATTTGGGAGGTGTTCCCCACCAGTTGGTCTATGATAACATGCGAGTAGCCGTCAAACGCTTTGTTGGACCAAGCGAAAAAGAACCGACCGATGCTTTATTAGGCATGAGCATGTACTATCAATTTGGATTTCGGTTTTGTAATGTGAGAAAAGGGAATGAAAAAGGACATGTGGAACGTAGTGTAGAATATATTAGACGAAAAGCCTTTGCAGTACAAGATGAATTTGGAGATGAAGCTTCAGCTAATGAATATTTATTTAAGGTCGTG
>CALLVC010000489.1 GCA_938010785.1 uncultured Saprospiraceae bacterium | reverse complement strand
GAACAAACATTGAATTTAATTAAAAACTACGAACAAACATTCAGTAACACTATTAGAACAAACAAACACTCAACAGTACTTTGAACAAACATTGAATTTAATTAAAGACTACGAACAAACACTCAGTAACACTATTAGAACAAACAAACACTCAACAGCACTTTGAACAAACATTGAATTTAATTAAAAACTACGAACAAACATTCAGTAACACTATTAGAACAAACAAACACTCAACAGTACTTTGAACAAACATTGAATTTAATTAAAGACTACGAACAAACACTCAGTAACACTATTGAACAAACATTAACACTAAAAACACACGTTATAACAAACACTTAACATGCAATAGAGACTACTTACAAACACTGAACATTATTACAAACAAACATTTGACACGCTATAAAACACTATAAACAAACATTTGAGTAACTACAAACACTTTTAGAGAGAGCGCAAAAGGACATACAAGTAAGCATTGACTTACTTAGGATAAACAAAAACAAACAAACACTTTTCTTACACTATCAAATCGTCCCTCCATTTTTGAATTATTTTTTAAAAGATAAAAAAATGAAGATGCTAACGCTATGTTGTTTAACAATTATCCTAATAACTACATTTACAAGTTTATTATTCAGCGAAACGGTACCACAGTTACAATTAGAAGGGGTGCTTGATGGGGAAGGAATAGTAAATTTGGATAGGCCAGCAAATGGACGAATTTTTTACGAAGACCCAGAGAATAAAATCTTACTGATTGATTTTAAAGAAGTTAGTACTAAATTAGCGGTAGTCAAAGTGACACAGGCGCAAAATATACTAATGGAAGATAAGGTCGGAGATTTGGCGATAGATAGTATTTACGAAGTAGATTTAAGTAATTATGGGAAAGGACAATATACCATTACTTTAGTAACTGCTGAAAAAGAAGAGATTACCAAGGAAATAGCAATCGAATAGTACCAACTACTTTACAATTAGCATTTATCGAATAATATGATTAATAGATAATAAGCAAATAATAGAGAGATATAACAACAGTATTGTAGAAAAGTATGACTAATAATAAAAAAAATTGTCAAATTGAACATAAGGGAGTAGAATATAACAGCTACTCCCTTACTTAGCCGCTACAGCATATAAGTCGCATTAGAGAGATTCACACATTAATCCGTAATAGATAGAATCGACCAGGCTTTTATTAAGACCTTCGAAAAGAGAGGTTTCGTATAATGAGACCAATAGGGAGCATCATTAAGGCTTTTTTCAAAAACAATTTTTGAGTAATATAGTGCCAAACGCACTATGAAACAGTAATTAACGATTACCTAATTGGTACTTCGTTACTACCTCACATTGGGAGACACTATTATTAAAATTTAGGATTTCATTAAATATTTATCAAAAGGGAAAGCTTACGTATAGCTAAACAGGAAAGGCTAAAACACAAAGTCACCTCAAACAGGTGCATCCTTAAATTACAACAACATTTAATTTCGAACAACAGAAACAAAGAATAGCCTTATCCGAAATTTTTTTATACGAAAGTAACAGAAAGCACTTGGCCTGTGGGAAGGCTGAGTGCTTTTTACTTTTACAGGATGAACGACTGCTCCCGAAGGGTGAATGTCCGGGGGACATTCAAAGGAGAGAACCGCAAAGCGGTTGGAAAGCTAGGTCTTACTTTTATGGAGTGTTCTAGGTCGAGTGCCTAATAGGGCGTTCAAATGGGATGTGTTCTGGGGCGAGTGCTTAATGAATGGGGGCAAAAGGAATGTGTTGTCGAGTGCTATATTTGCCTATCAATGTTTTATAAATTTGAACTTGAACTTGAGCTTGACACTTGAACTTTCTTGAACCCGCCTGCCTGAAGGAACGAGCGGACAGGGTTGAACTTTCTCGATTAATTGGATAAAAAGCAAAATATATAGTTTTTAAAGCCCAAACTTTTCCAGTATACTTACAATCAAGTCTCTATTCTCTGCTCTCTACTCTTTTTTCTATTTTAAATTTTCTAGTCAAAAAAATAAAAGTCTCTTCAAAAATATTAAATATTCAAAATGGAACTTTTTCCTAGTAATAATAGTTATATATTTGCGTTCCCCGAAAAGTCGGGGACTATGAGATGTCTGACCTCTGACAGTCCATAAGGACGGTCTGACTTCCCTGCCTATGTCGGCAGGCAGATGACTTCTCTCTATCGGGGCCGTATTGGAATCGACAGGAAAGATTACTTTATAGTAAGCATGCCGGGGCAAGATTATTTACCCCGCAAAAAATAATAATCAAAACATTTTAATTGGCAATCGTCAGTTAGCTATGGCTGCCTAATTCAAGGAATTAGCACGTCATTGAGTTCTGCGCTTGACGCCTAATACACAGCGTACTACTCATCAACCAACCCTTAGGCTAGTGGAGTAGGTCTAGTCCGTCTACTTGGCGAAATTAAGGAAATAAGGCGTTAGATTGGTTGGTTACAGCACCTCCCTTTCGCTCGAAAATTAAGCAGTGACTAAGCATGTAGAAAGTTGTAGAGAGCTTTGTCTGGACGAGGGTTCGACTCCCTCCGGCTCCACTATATATTTCAGTGGTTGACGATGAATTTAAAATCATAAATCAGAATTCATAAATCATACATCATAAATCTATCTAGCATTAATACGTGATGGATTTATGATGTATGATTTCTGATGTAAGATGTATGATTTGGGCAAACGCCTAATTTTCGATGTTCAACCGCTTAAATATACAAAAATAAGAAGTTAGCATAACCCTTGTAAGTCATTGATTTGCAGGGGTTTTGTGTTGAAGTTAGAATTAGTATATCATTTTTCTTAGGTTTTAATGATTCGTAAAAACTAGACATTGGTCTAGCCCCCTATTATTCCGACAATATTACAGATGCTAAGTGAAATAATAGTGGTTATTCGTAAATTTGCAATGCGACAAAACCGACCGACGGTGACCTTTATACCGCAGGTTGAACTTTCAGACCAGCGCTGGCTGA
>CALLVC010000488.1 GCA_938010785.1 uncultured Saprospiraceae bacterium | reverse complement strand
GATTGAGCAAAAAAGGAGGTGCTTAACAGTGGTAAGTGCTGAGTGGTGAGTTGTAAATCACTACTTATTCAACCAATAAATAAAAATCGAGTTAGTACTGTTTGTACTAACTCGATTTTTATTTTGGGATTGTTCTTACTTTTAGATTATACATTTGTAATTTTATATTTTCTTGGTACTTCTGACTGACCTTTATAAATTTTAAACAATGAGACCCTATATCCTTGCCGAAACAAATTGGAAAACCGTTAAAGAAACGGATTATAAAGTAGCCATTATGCCTTGGGGCGCTACCGAAGCACACAATTATCATTTGCCTTATGCAACGGATAATTACCAGGTGGATTATGTGGCTGCGGAAGCGGCAAAAAATGCCTGGGAGGTAGGGGCTAAATCGATTGTCTTGCCTTGTATTCCTTTTGGAATCAATACTGGTCAGTTGGATGTGAAATTATGTATGAATATCAATCCAAGTACCCAAATGGCGATTTTAAAAGATACGGTGGATGTAATAAAAAGAGCAGGAATAGATAAAATAATTTTGTTGAATGGACATGGTGGCAATAACTTTAAAAATATGATTCGGGAAATGTCTTTTCACTTTCCTGATGTGTTTATTTGTTGGGCCAATTGGTTTCAAGCGGTTGACTGGAAGAAATATTTTGATGACCCTGGTGACCATGCAGGAGAGATGGAAACAAGCGCAATCCTACACATTGCACCTAGTTTGGTTCGACCACTAGCGGAAGCCGGTGACGGGGCAGCCAAACGTTTTAAAATCAAAGCTTTTAAAGAAGGCTGGGTGACGGCACAGCGTAAGTGGACACAGGTGACTGAGGATACAGGTGTTGGCAATCCCTATCCATCGACTGCCGAAAAAGGAGCTATTTATTTAGCAGATTGTGCGAAGCATATTGGCGAATTGATAACTGATTTGGCGAATACGCCGAATGAGGAATTGTATGAGTAGGTTCGTAACTGTATCAACTTGTCCAAGCTGCTACCGCATGGATTCTTGTTCGAAATCATACATCAGAATTCTTACATCATACATCATAAATCGGTCTATTAAGCATCATAAATTATATAGATTTATGATGTATGAATTCTGATTTATGATGTATGATTTTTCAAACCTATTCGATATGCCCTATATCGTCTTATTTGTATCAACTATTTTTAAAAAATAACCTCCGTCGCCCCCCAACCATACCGTGGATGATATTCATTCTTAAAGGTCTTAACCTCGGGCATTTGAATCAATCGACTAGCTATTATATTCTTCAATTTACCTTTTCCAATACCATGAATCACATAAACCCTTGGTGCGCCTAGTCGAATAGCTTTTTCAATAAATTGGTCAAAATGCTCTAATTGTAATTGAAGCTTTTCGGCATTATTCATCTTTCCCTTTCGACTTGGTAAATTTTCAATGTGTAAGTCTATTTCGCCCGAAAAATTGGCGTATTCTTGTACATCGTGGATATTATATTTGCCAAAATTTGATTTTTGTTGGCGTACTGGTCGGACGTTTTTTTGGGTATAGGTTTTTAAATCCTCTTCTTTATTGACCTTCTTGGGGGGAACTGAATCAAAGAGAATATATAAATGTACTGGTCGATTTAGCAAAGGTGCTGTTTTGACCTTTTTGAAAAACTGTTTAGGTTTGACTTTTAGCACCTTCTGTTGTTTTTGCCCGGTACCTTCCGTGGTTACTTTCCAAGATTCAATATCATAAGTAGGCGAGTCGTTGAGTTGGTCAAACAATAAATCAGGTAATTGGAAGGTGGAAGTACTTGATAGTTTCCCGTGGGTGGTAGCATTTGCTTGATTAGGGATATTTACTTTGATACTAAAGATAAATTCGTCCGTTGTATCATTGATTAAAAAAACTTGATACCTTTTGACAATATCATCCCAATCATCCTTCACAGGGTCAAAAGCTAATTGTAATCCCTGACTTTTTAGAATCGTGAATTGTGTTTCTATCGCAGGAAGTTCGTATTGCACCACTTTTTTAGCGGGTGGAGGTGTGTTGATTATTTTAGCTTTGTGGTTAGTATTTACATAATCTTCTGCTCGCGTGACATCTTCTTCAAAAACAGGGATTTCCATATCCTGTGCTTCCACCCATACATTAATCATCCCACCACCCAATATCTCCGTGATTTCTCCTATATCTCCTGTATGTTTTAATCTAACTTTTGTCCCTATTGCGAATAACATTGCTTCTTTTGACTTACTGTTAAAATTGAGTATTTATTACAATAAATCTTTAAACAAGAAATATTGTCATCAGTTTTGGTGAAGGTAGAAAAAATCTTGCGATTGACAAATTACCAAGTATAACTAGGCGGCGTAATCCCATTCATTCGAATATATAAATTAGCCTTCGCTCGATGATTGGCTAAATGGTCTTGTACATAAAATAAAGCAAAAGCTCTACTCACTTCGTTTTTGCTATGATACATAATGCATAATTCATCTAACTGTTTTTGTTCAATGGTGTAGATAACATTAGTCGTATAAGCAAAGCCTTTTTTCATTAAAGCCATAATCTCCGCTTTAGTCATCGTCGAAGCAGCTAATCGGACAGGTTTCACTTCCATCCCCTGTACATATCGCTTGGTTAATAATTCTGTAGAAGTGGCAATGTGGACCATTTGTTCCCCAAAAGTTTTGCTCACTTCTGTCGGTTGGTAAGTATATAAAGAATCGGGCATGGCTTCAGCTACAGCTAGACAATGTGCCATTGCTTCTTCCCATACTGGGAGATACATTTTTGTGAAAGGTGTTTTAGGTAGGGTATCTGTTTGTGCAAATAGGATTACACTATTTAAGAGTAGGACAAACAAAAGGAAGTATTTATTTTTCATGGATTTTTTTTCAAAAATAATATTTTTTTTACTTCCTAAGTTTATTTTACAACTAAAAAAAGTAGTACCCTTGTCAACTTATAAATAAGTAGCAAGGGTAACCACTCCTAGCATATTTTATAAGGGTTTTCTTATAAAAATTCCATACTAAGCGTTCCTAATCCCGATTTTCATCGGGACCGTATCGAACGGCAAAATTTGTAATACTAAAGCAGGTGTTTTCATTTTTATAAGAAAACCCTTCATATTTTATTTAACCTCCAACATTATCTAAAATAGCTGCATGAATTTGCTCCATATATAAATCTGGAATATCATGCCCCATTCCATCAATAAATAACTTCTTAGCATGAGGAATCAATGGCGCATATTTCTCGCAATGCTCAAAGCGGACTAAAGGGTCTGATTTGCCATGAATGATGAGGGTTGGCATCTTGATATTGCCTAATTCTTCCAGTCTAGAACCTGATACGGCAATAGCGGCAGTATGCTGGTCGCCTACATTTGGATTGGTGCCTTTTCTTTTGCGCAATTCATAAAGCGTTCTTTGCGCACTCTTTTTTATAGGGTGTCGATAAGGCCCATTGCCTTGGAATAATTGTTGGATACCAACCATAAATTTCATTGCACCTGCTTCGCTTGGCGGCATCAAATACCTTAGTGTTAATCGCCCAAAATTTAATATTCCATCGGTATCAATAGCTGGCATTTCTGGGTCATTCATATAACCAGAAGACATGATGGAGGTTAAGGTTTCTGCTCGGTTGCTATGACTAAGCGCTATCCGTTGGGCAATCATGCCACCCATAGATGCGCCTATTATGTGTGCTTTGTCGACACCTGCTGCATCCAAAACCGCCATACCATCTTTTGCCATATCTTCTAAAGAATAAGGATTGTCCTTATCCCAATCTTTTATCCAGTCAGATTCTCCAAGACCTCGGTTATCATAACGAATTACTTGATAACCTGCATCTATTAATGGTTGTGTAAAGTTCGGGCCCCAAACAATAGCGGAGGAACTATGTCCCATCACTAAAAGGATGGTTCCTTTGGCCGAGTCGGTGGGTGTCATTTTTTCATACCAAATTTTCACATCTCCGTTTTTAGCAAAACCTGTTTCTCCTGTAATTAATTCAGGAAGGTCATCCGATGCTAAAACCTCTGCTACGATTTCATCTGTTTCAGCAGGTAGCTGAATACCTGTATTAATAAAAATGTAGTAGCCAGCTATACAAATAGCGATGAGCGCTAATAGCCCAATTAATAATTTTTTTAGCATAAATAATGTGGTTTTAAAAAGCTAAGATGTAAATGAAATTAATTATGGAATAATAAGTTGCTTAGGAACGGTGTAGAAATAGATTTACAAACCTGCCTGAGTGTCGGGCAGGTTTGTAAGTTTATTTTTTCACCGTTCTTTATATTCCTTTTGTCCTTTATCCGATAAACTAGGAAAAATGAAAGCACCGACTAATTTATTAAAATATTTAGTTTTTTCTGCTTCATTGCCTTGATATAAAATTTCTGCGTGAGATAACCAGAAATTATTTAAAATCATAAATCGCTCTACCAATTGGATTTCTTATTTGACGTAGAATTTTAAAAGGAGATATTGTTGAAGATGAGTGTGTTATGATTTTTCTTGCTTCCTAAATTTGCACAAAACACTTAATCTGTCACAGATTTGTAGATTTGTGACCTTTTCATAGAATATTGAAATCCTTATCTTTTGTTAATTAATATTTTTTTTTGAATATATTTTATTAATTATGCGTAATTCTTGTATTTATTTATATATTTTTGTCGCATATCTAATGTTTTTCAGATAAAAAAGAGGCAATCACCAAAATGACCACCTTTCCACTATGAAACACTATATTTTAAATTGATTTTATTTGATGTCACAAAATAAGAAAAAAACACTAATTTTTTAACTAATTGCTTTCTTTTCCTTGTTAAAGGACATTTTTTATTTTAAACTCGCTTTTCCCACTACTTTAAAGCTTGTTTCCCTCCTTTTTGTGAGGGAAATTAGAGCTTCTCTACTCTAATTTTATCTTTTATCTTATTGAAGTATCTTATTGAAGTATCTTATTGTTTCAAACCTTTCATGTTTATTTTAGTTGTATGTAAAGGATTGCTATTTTTACTATTGAAAATGGATATATCTAGTTTTAATTGATTGTTATTGATTATAATTTTTTGAAAAAAATATCATGCAACGAATTTTATTGACCCTAAGTTTGTCTTTACTCACCCTATTAGCATTTTCTCAAAGACCGCAAGGCAGTTATGGTGGAGGGAAAAGAGGTGGAGGCGGCCCTACTATTACTGGTAAAATTACTGGCCAAGTGATGGACACTTTGAGCAAAGAACCAGTTGGTTTTGCTACTATCGTTTTGATAAATCCCAAAGACAAAAAAGAAGTTAATGGAAATATCACGGAAGATGATGGAAAGTTTAAATTATCCGAAGTTAAAGTAGGTACTTATGATTTGCAATTATCTTTTATTGGGTATAAAACTAGAATGTATCGAGGCATTACATTGACTCCTAAAAAACCTGATGTTAATTTAGGTAAAATGTATTTGGTGGCAGATAATATTTTATTAGACGCAGTAGAAGTAGTTGAAGAAGCATCTGTTATCGAAAACCGTATTGATAAAATCGTTTATAATGCAGATAAAGATGTGACGTCTACAGGTGGCGACGCGGCAGATGTTTTGCGAAAAGTTCCTTTATTGTCAGTTGATTTTGACGGAAACGTGAGTTTAAGGGGTAGTTCTAATTTACAAATTTTGATTAATGGCAAACCATCAGGTATGTTTTCCGCGAATGTTGCCGATGCATTAAAAATGTTGCCTGCGGACCAGATTAAAACAGTAGAAGTGATTACCACTCCTGGTGCAAAATACGATGGGGAAGGTTCTGGTGGAATCATTAATATTATTACTAAAAAGAAATCTATTGAAGGAGTTACTGGCTCTGTTAGTGCCTCTGCGGGGAATCGACAGAACAACAGTAATTTGAGCTTGAGTGCCGCTAAAGGACGGTTCGGTATGAATGCCAATGGCTCCGTTTTTTATTCCGTACCGATTGATTCAGAGACTACTTTTTTAAGACAAGACCAAGTGAATGGAGCGAACAGAACTTTTGCTCAAAACGGTATTACGGAATCCTCCAGACTTGGATTTAGAGGAACTGCTGGAGCCTTTTATGATATTAATGCTTATAACGCGATTAATACTTCTTTTCAACTAGGTGGTTTTTCTTTTGACCAAACGGGCGAGTCTACTGTAAGTTTTAATGACCCAGTCAATAATATTATTCAAGAATACCTTAGAACTAGTGATGGGATAAGAGGCCGAAATAGTTTTGATTGGACTTCTGATTATACCAAAACTTTCCCTCAGAAGGGTAGGGAGTTGGCTTTTGCTTTTCAATTAAGTGGCAATAATCAAAATAATAATACAGATTACACGCAGCAGAATATCCAAAATGCAGCAGATTTTGAAGAAGAAGGTAGAAATGATGGTGACAACCGAGAATATATCTATCAAGTAGATTACACCCACCCGTTTGGAAAAGTAGTAAAATTAGAAGTAGGTGCTAAGTCTATTTTAAGAAGAATCAATAGTGACTATTCTTATAATTTATTAAGTGGTTTGGATATTACTCCTTTCCGTTCTGATATCTTTAAGTATAATCAAGATGTCATGGCGGGCTATGTTTCTTTCAATTGGACCATTAATAAAAATTGGGGACTCGTGGCAGGAACGCGTTATGAGGCTACGGAAATTGACGGAGAGTTTGTTAATGATGGAGGCGTTTTTGATAATAGCTATAAGAATGTTTTGCCTAGTATTATTCTGTCTCGAAAATTAAAAGGATTTTCTTCCCTTAAATTAAGTTATACCCAACGGATTCAACGACCAAGTCTATTTTATATCAATCCATATACGGATGCAGCGGATAGAAGGAATGTTACTTTTGGAAATCCTCAGCTAGACCCCGAAACAGTTGACCAATATGAATTGGCTTATAATAATTATTTCAAGGGCGTTGTCTTTAATGCTGCCATCTTTTATAGACAAACCAACGATATTATCGAAAGCTTTTTGACGGTAGATAGTGAAGGTATTTCTATTACAAATTATCAAAATATTGGACAAAATAATTCCGTCGGATTTAACTTTTTCTCTTCTGGTACTATAAAGAAAAAGTTGACCATTCGTGGTGGGTTTGATATGTTTACCTATAGTGTAGATGGTATAGCAAATGGTGAAAGTGTTAGTAGAGATGGTATACTATACGGTGGTAATTTAAGTGGTACTTTAACGATGAAAAACGATTGGAAAATTGAAGGCTTTGGATTTATGCGTTCTCGTAGACAAACGGTACAGGGAAAAATTCCTTCTTTTTGGATGTATAGTATTGGGGTAAAAAAAGAAATCTGGAATAAACGAGGGGCTATTGGTATCCGTATGGTCGAACCATTTAACCGAACAAAATCATTTATTACGGAATTGGATGGAGATACTTTTTCTCAAAGAAGTGAGTTCAAATTACCTTTCCGCTCTTTTGGCTTGAACTTTAGCTATAAATTTGGAAAATTAGACTTCAAAGCGAAGAAAAGAAGAGGTAGTAAGATTAAGAATACAGACGTGAAGTCTGGTGGCGACGGGAATAACAATTTTTAGTGGTGAGTTGTTAGTGGTGAGTTGTTAATCTGCTTAAAGTGCGGATTAACCACTAACCACTAACAATTACTAAGCTTCCTCTTCTGGCATTTCAATCGGTGTCAACATCGGCAATCCTATCAATGCTTCCTCTTCCTTAGAAATACTCCACATCTTGAAAAATCCACCGTCTGCTCTTGCTATATGTTTTGCAAAAGAGGTTAGACTGATATAAAATTTAGCCGCTAATCTTTGTGGCAACTTAGCTAAGATAGGATTTAAACCAGCTAACTTATCAGAAATTATTTGAGTTCCTTCCTTTGACTCTGCTGGAATTTCTTTGATTAAATAACTTAACTTACCTGCGAAATCTTCATTCGCTTTTTCGTAGAAGCTATTTAATTCTGGCTCATTTGAATAACTTCTAATGTCCGTTAATTTTTCTGCCCAGTTCGTTTCGCTAGCGTCTATTTTTCCATCTGCACCAGCAATTAAAACAGTCACTAAAGGCAAAGCTTCAAATAATAAGGCTTGCTCTTCTTGACTTAGGTTTTGGATTGCATTTAACATAGTAGAATATGGTTTTTATGATTAAAATTTAATGTTAGTAGTCTATTATTTTGACTAGAAATTAAAGGCTTAGTCACCTATTTTTTGATGCGTCTAAGTGACTCTTTTCAAAATTAGCTGCGAAGATAGGACTATTTGTAATTTGATGCAGGTCTTGGTATATGAAATTTTAATTTATTCTTTCTTATTTTTGGGAATTGTGATGCTTTAATTTAGATATTCTCTTAACTGACTTTAAAATTTAGCAACTAATTAAACAACTATCCAATAATGGCAAAACTTAGAACGAATCATTCCCAAAACGATAATGGCAACATTTATAGAGCAGGTGTTTTTGCTTTTATTGTTGCTATTTTATACTGGGGATTTAGTTATATGGGCGAAGGAGAAAGCCCACTTTTAGATGATCTTAAAACTAAGATAGAAGAGACAACAGGGGGAGGAGATTCGCCTAGCAACAACACTAGTTCTGCTGATTATTTACCTACATCTACTACTGGTCAAGTCGTCGAACATGCCTTTTATTCCTTGTCTTATTCTGAAGAACATGAGCAAGCCGAATGGGTGGCGTATGAGTTGACAAGAGAACGCCTAAATAATAAAGTGGCGGACCGAACGGATAACTTTAGACCAGACTCTAAAGTAAAAACTAGGTCAGCAACACCTTCAGATTATCGAAGGTCGGGTTATACTAGAGGACACTTGGTGCCTGCGGGCGATATGGGATTCAGTGAACGGGCAATGTCAGAGACTTTTTACATGAGTAATATGAGCCCTCAACTGCGTAATCAAAATATGGGCATTTGGCGAGAATTGGAAGAACAGGTTAGAGATTGGGGCAGAAAATATAAACATTTATACATCGTTACTGGCCCTATCTTAACAGAAAAAGAGCTGGATAGAATTGGTAAGAACGTGGTAACGGTTCCAAGAAATTATTATAAAGTTATTTTGGATATCACTGACCCCGAATATAAGGGCATCGGGTTTATTATTCCCAATGCGATTAGTGATGAACACTTGACGGAATATGCGGTGACTATTGATGATGTGGAAGAAGTAACGGGCATTGATTTTTTTCCAGCATTACTGGATGAGGAATTAGAAGCTGAGTTGGAAGGATATACGGATGTACGGCGCTGGAAATTTAGTGAAAAACGTTTTCAGCAGCGAGTGCGTCAATGGAATAAGCAGTAATTAAAAACTACTAATTTTATTTGACTACTAAATAGCCAAAAACAGCTTGATGAAATATGAAATACCCAAACTGGATAAACCCCAGCATGGTCGTAGAATTGCCATAGGAGATATTCATGGTTGTGCAGATACTTTTCAACTATTGCTGCGAAAATTGGCTATCCAACAAGAAGACCAACTTTTTTTATTAGGCGATTTAATTGATAAAGGTACTCGTAGCAAAGAAGTGATTGATGCCGTCCTTGCATTACAAAACGAGGGGTATCAACTTTTCCCAATCAGAGGCAACCATGAACAGGCATTTTTAAATGCTTACCACCAAGGTTTTGATTTCTTCATGGAATATTTGGCAGCAAATAACACAGAAGATTTCCTAGACGATGATATTGAAGCTTACCTGACCTATTTTTCTAATTTTGAATATTGTTATGACTTGGGAGATTGGCTAGCTTGTCATTCTGAATTTCTAGTCAACGAACGGAGTATCTACCGAGGGATGCGAGGCATGTTTTCTAGAATTGATTTTCAAATTGCGGATGAAGTGATTGTAGAAAAAAGACAAATTACTGGACATTTTGTGACGACAACTTCCCAAATTGAAGCAAGTATTAAAAATAAAAATAAGGTCATTTTTTTGGATAGTGGCTGTGTCTATGCAGAGAATGAAGAACTGGGCTATTTGGCTGCTTTTGATTTGGATGCTGAGGAGTTATTCCTACAAAAGAATGTCGAAAAAATTCTTGAGATAGAGGAGGGGGGAATAGCTTAGGTAGGCTTTTACCACATAGTTAGTTATAAATACATAATATACATGACAATGTCATTAAGTTAAGGAATTAAAAATTTAAAGAACAAGTTCAAGCATCAAGTTCAAGTACAAAAAGTGACGCTTGAACACATTGAATTTGAATTTGAACTTGATACCTGAGCTTGAACTTAATAAAACGATTCTAAATATTTTTCACTTCCCATCGCCTCTTTTCCTGCTCCATTCGATAGCCAAATTTATTAGGCGCATCAATACAGAAATTCATTTTCTCCTTATTCAAAGGATGTTCAAAACTCAATGCTATTGCACATAAAAACAATCCTTTTCCCTGCAATAAGGGCTTGTCTCCATGATATAATTTATCCCCTAAAATTGGATGCCCCAGATTGGCTAAATGAATCCGTAACTGATGCGTTCGACCTGTCAGCGGATATAAATTTACTAGACTTAAATAACCTGTTTTTAAAGAGGGACTTGTTTGTTGCACTTGGTATTCGGTGATGGCAGTTTTCCCTTCAATCACAGATTTAATTGTTCCTTTTTCAATGGCTAATCTTCCAAAAACGACTGCTTGATACATTTTCTGAATTGTTTTCTTTTCAAATTGTTGACTTAGCGCAATATTCGCACTGGTCGTCTTAGCGATTAAGAGTAAACCAGAAGTAGCATGGTCTAAACGATGGACTGGTCTTGGTAATTTAAAAGCATCGACTGCTTTAGACACTTTTATATTATGCAACAAAGCATTTTGAATCGTATGAAATTGATTGCCACTAACCACAATTCCTGCGGGTTTATGAATAATGGCTAATTGCTCATCTTCATAAATTACAGGTAGGTCCAATTCATAAATTTTTGGTGGTTTTTTATCTAATTCAATTAATTCGATTTTTTGCCCAGTTGATACCCAATCGCCTGTATGACCTTGTTTCCCATCGAGATAAATGGCTCCTGCTTTAATCGCTTTTTTGACACCTTTCCGAGAAGGAACTTGTGGAAAAATACCTATAGCATAGTCGCTTAAGCGAATCGCTTTAATATTTTCAGGAACGGTATGTGTTTGACGTATTATCATTTTTTTTAAAGAAGAATAAAGCGTATGATTTCAATAAAGTGTGGCAAAGTGCTTCCAGAACTTGGAGTTCTGGAAGCACTACCCCTCAGTATTAAAATAATACAATAAAGCTACTGATTTTTATAGATATGCTCTAAGGTTAATTTTATAGAATGTTCTAATTTCACAGGATGAAAAATAAAAAATCAGTATTTTTCTTTTTTAACTGTATCTTTGATTGTAAACAAAGAAAAATGAAACAGTTATTTTTTTCTTCCATTTTTTTAGGCTTTCTATTGGGACTAAGCGCTTGTATTGACGAAATAAAATTAAATGTGGATACGGAGCAACGGACTTTGGTCGTGGACGGTTTTGTGACGGATAATTTAGGAGATTTTCAACTCAAATTATCACAGAGTGCTATTTTTGGGGTGGGAAATGATAATATTCTGGACCCAGAAAGTGGTGCAATGGTCACTCTGTCTGATACAGATGGAGGAAGTTATCCTTATACAGAATTGGAAGAAGATGCAGGTATTTACGAATTGAAAGAATTTAAAGCGGAAAGAGCAAAGACTTACTTTATTGATATCGTTTTGCAGAACGGTAAACATTATCAATCTAAGCCAAGTAAGTTGCGCTCGAGTAGTAAAATAGATAATATTTCTTATACTGTTTCTGAAAATACGTTCCGTAATAATGTGGGAGATTTGGTAACGGAGGAGCGGATTGCTTTGAAGATTGACACCGATGTTAGAGCGGCAGTGGAGCCTCCTTTTTTGCGTTGGCGAGTGGAAGGGGAATATGTGATAAGAGAGGCAGGGGGGGTGAATCTAAATCCGAAACGTTGTTTTGTTACGAATAACTTGGACCAAAACGTAGTTAGCGTTTTTGATGCTAGCGCATTAAATGATGGAACTTTAAAGAATCAAGAAATTGCTAGTACCTTATTGAATTTTCGGTTTACGGAAAAATTTTGCTTTCACATTTCTCAATATTCCATTTCAGAAGATGAATTTAATTATTGGAAGAATATCAAAGAGGTTATTGAAATAAATGGTAGTTTATTTGACCCGCCTCCGGGTACCGTGGTAGGTAATATTCGGAATATAGATAATCCTGATGAAATTGCTGTTGGCTACTTTTCTGTAGCTTCCATTTTTTTCCTTAGAGATTTTGTCAATGGAGATGAATTAGGCGGTACTATAGGTCCTAAATGTGGTCGATGGCAGGAGATTCCTTTTGGCTGTGATAATTGTTTGAATTTGAATAATAGTACGACAGAAGTGCCCGATTATTGGGAACTTTGATTTTGCCTTAATTTACCCTAACCAAAACTTAAACAGATGATGAAAACTGACCTTTCAATTCCTTCTCAAAATCACGACGAATATTGGATTTACACCTATTTCCAATCCTATCAATTTAAGCAACCTAAGCACGAAAGAGAAAGTGGCAAATGGTTGATTTTTGACCATATTAGCGAAATAGATGACACTTGGAAAAAAGTGGAAGTGGCTACTATTAAAGGCCTACTTGGTCCAAGTGCTAAAGTAGCTACTGCCAAACCCAACCCTAATGCTTTTGACCCAATGACTAAAGTTATTTGTGTCTACACCGAAGATTTTAATGACAAATTAGATGTGGATAGAATTGCTAAAGCTATTCGTTCTTTAGGGATTGAAAATAAGTTGATTTATAAGTTGGACCGAGATATTGGAAGGTATAGTAAAGACGGATTTTCCAACTTGAGTCAGGAAGTTCGATATTCTAAGAAATTCGAGGAAGTAGTGGCTTGGCTAACCACTCATTCAAATGATAAGTATATCCGCTTGCTAAATACCACCAAAGCAGGGAAAAGTCGTTATCGATTCCAGCGATTGGATTTAACTAAATCTGTTTTTAGTCAAAAAATTATACGGCTAAAAAAGCTAGGATTTATGTTTGAAAAACAAAGCGAAATCGTAGGGGAGGAGGCTGTTTTTATAGTAGAAAGGGACTAAATTTGATTGCTTAATAGTAGTACATACTTTAGGCTGTCCAGTTGACCGACCTTATTGGAATTAAGAAAATAAAGTATGGTTTTAAAAACTGGTAGCACAGAATTTATTCTGTTTTGTCGAAGGACTTTAGTCCGAGCAACTGTAAAATCAAGGTCCGAAGACCTTGTAACAGGACAGCATAAATGATGTACTACCAATGATATTACTTTTTAATTATTCAGTAGACCGCTCATAAGCAAATCCACCTGCCTTACCATCCGACCATTTGGTGAATTTAACACTTAAGAAAATATTATCTGCCGTTAGGAAGAGGACTAAATCTTTTCCTACTACATCTTTAGGTTTGTCTACCGCACTTCTGAATGATTTGAAATCTAAATTATCAATGTCCGAGATGGAACCTATGGCCCATTGGGTCCCTGCTGGGCTACTGCCTTTAGTGGCACTACTTTCGTCTTGGATATTAAAAATTTCATTTCCTGTATTCCCTCTAGTTATCCAAACATTTTCCGTGATTCTGTCTTGATTGCTAGCGTCTTCAGGATTGGCTTCGTCTGCTTTTTCGAAAGTAATAGTCGCCCCAGTCCAGACTTCTCTTTCATCTACTTCTGGTAGTTCAGTGGTTCTATCGCTATTACACGAAAAAAGGGTGATTAGCGAAATGGTAAAGGCAAATAACAGTAGGAATGAATTATTCTTCATCATTTATGATTATGGTTTTGAAAAATTATTTTTTGAAATTAATACCCCTGTAACTTCCTTTATTAGGAAATTGTTTTGGATAGGTTTAGATTTATTATTTAAAGTCGGCATGTTGCTATTTTGTTAAAAAAATTGAATTAGGGACTTGGTAAAAAATAACCTACCCAACTAGCTAGGATTCGACACTGATTTTTCTTTGAAAAATACACAGATAAAACGGTTACTTTACTAGATTTGCTCTAGGCCAGATGCCATAATAGTACTCGACCTAGAACACATCTAGCAAGGAAACCGTTTTATTCCGTGTAAATCTCGAAGAGATTTCCGTGTCGAATCCTAGCTAGTTCGTATTATAACTTTAACAATTTAATTGGGTAGGTTATTCTTTGCCTACTCCCTTATATTTTTTTTGTACTCTGTTAAGATAATTTAGCTGCCATAATAAAAATAGGTAAACCAAACAACTTTGCCTAGTTTACCTATTTTTAATGAAAATTCAGTTTGAATTAGTAATCTACAGACAAGGCAACTCGTCTATTTTGTCGTCTGCCTTCTTTTGTTTCATTAGAGGCAGTTGGTTGTGATTCTCCATAACCAATCGCTGTTAATCTTTCCGCAGGAATCCCGTTGTTTATCAAATAAAATTTGACGGCATCTGCTCTTCGCTGAGATAAACTTTGATTA
>CALLVC010000487.1 GCA_938010785.1 uncultured Saprospiraceae bacterium | reverse complement strand
ATCTGTGTATCCTTCTACCAGAATACACTCATTGGCTTCTCGAATAGATTTTTTGGCAAAATAAGCGCCATATAGAATCTTATTCTTGATGTATACTTCCGATTCTGGCGAGTTGATATATTTTGCCGTTTTGCTATTCTTCTGGAGCGTTCTTCCTGCGAAAGCAATGACCTTTCCCGATTGATTGTGAATGGTGAACATCACCCTATCTCGGAAAAAATCTCCGTCGTATTGATTGGTGAGTCGTACTTTTCTTAATAATTCGATATTGTAACCTGCCGCAACGGCACTAGCTGTGAGTAAATCTTTTGCATTAGCCGCATAGCCTAAACCAAATTTTTTGATAGTTGCTTCTCGAAATCCCCTGCCTTTAAAATAAGATAAACCTACGCTTTTTCCTCGAGTGGTCTCGAATAGTTGTTTTTGATAAAACTCTTTTGCGTATTCATTGACAAGATAAAGGCTATCAAATAATTGCTTTTCTTTCATCGCTTCCTGCGACAATTCTTTTTCTTCTATTTGTATGCCGTATTTTTTAGCAATGTACCGCAATGCTTCTGGAAAGGTCAGGTCTTCTTTTTCTCTTAAAAACTGGACGGGGTCTCCTCCTTTGCCACAACCAAAACATTTACAAATATTCTTACTAGGAGAGACGGTAAAAGATGGTGTTTTCTCATTGTGAAATGGACATAAACCAATAAAGTTAACCCCTCGACGCTTGAGTTCCACGAAGTCTTCTACAATATCTTCGATTCTTGCTCTTTCTAATATTTCTTGTACGCTTTTTTGACTTATCAAGGTTGAGAGGTTAAGAGGCGGAGAGGCGGAGAGGCGGAAGGGCGGAGAGGCTTTCTTGCCCCTCTGCCTTTCAGCCCTTCCGCCTTTCAGCCTTTATTCGTATCCAAATACTTCTTCCCAAGCGACCATGCCGCCATCGAGGTTATATACTTTTTTGTTGTCGAAACCACCATTTTTCATTAAGGTGCAAGCGCGTAGACTTCTGCGACCTGTTCGACAATAAATCAAATAAGTTTTAGTTGGGTCTAATGCTTCTATTTGCTCCCAAAATCCTTCTCCTAAATAATTAATGTTTAGGGAATTGGGTAATGGATTAATTTCGTGTTCCTCAGGTGTTCGCACATCAATTAAAACGGCCTCCTGCTCTGTGCTTATCTTTTCCTTAAATTCCGCTGGATTTAAGTTTTGAATATGCGCTTTTAGCATTTGCCATCTCGGTGTTTTGCAAACCGTTACTTTGATATTTGATTCCTGATTATCCATGTTTACAAAAATACAGAATTAACTACAAAAAATCTTTTTATCAAAAAATAGAAGTCTCCTCTTCCTTTATATCAAGCCATCCCGTCTAAAAAAACAAGACTGTTGGTCTAAAATTTCTACATATTTTTTAATTAGTGCTTATATTTGAACAGTCTTCCAGAGAAAACGATGAAGACGTGACGATTCCTACGATACATTCGTCAATACTAGGCTTTTACTTTATTCATAAAGTTAGACGTCTAATAAAAAAATATCATGACTTTAGACATTATCTTCGTACTCGTTGCTGCTCTTGGTTTTTGGGCAGGCTATTCTCGAGGGATTATTAAAACCTTTTTTACTGTTTTATCTTTCACCATCGGTTTGTTAGCGGCCTTTAAAATGGCGCCTGCTTTTACTAATTTTTTGGAAGACCTCACTAAAAATGATAACCCTTTAATGTTTATTGCTGGGTTTTTGCTATCCTTCATCATTATGATGGTGGTCTTACGCTTGATAGCTAGAGCATTAGAAGGTATTTTAAAATCTGCCAATATTAATTTTATTAATCAACTCATAGGTGGTGCGGTTTTAGGTGCAATAGCGATTTTGGTTTATAGCACCATGGTTTGGTTTGCTGATAAATCGCATATGATTGACCAAAACACCAAAGATACTTCTATCACCTATATTTATACGAAAGAATTTCCGGGGCAAATGAGAGTGGTTGGCGAACAACTAAAACCTGTCTTTACCGACTTCTGGAATGAAGCCTTAGATTTTATGGATAGAATGGAAGATATGAGTGTACAACGTTCTGAGGCAGACCCAACTATTTATGATATTGAAGAGGATGAGGAGTAAGAGTAGGCTGAAAGGCGGAGAGGCTGAGGGGCAGAGAGGCCTTTCAGCGAGAAAGTTCAAATTCAAGTGTTAAGCTCAAATTCAAATTTTCAAAGCATTGACAATCAATTACTTTAAAATGCTTTTTTGATTTTGATGCACTTTTTTGAACACTTTCTTTTCGCCCTTCCGCCTTTCAGCCCTTCCTAAATTCCCTTAAAAACAAAACTAAAATTATAATTTTTAGGCTTAATTTTATACTTCTCCAAAGGTTCAGACAACCAAGAATCTATTCCACCTAAGCCCATCTGTTTGTGGTCCAAACAAACCGAAATTTTTCCTTCGTCTTTTAAGTCATAAGTATGCAAATCTCCCCATTTTGCTCTGGTCAATTCTTCTGGGCTAAAAGGAATAGCTGAAAAACTAAAATTACTACCTTTTACTAGAAATCCGTTTCCATTTTCTTCAAAAAAGGCAATAGATTGTACATCTGTTCGATTGCCATTTTCCTGAGGAGAGATATAAGGTTCATACATTTGGGATACAGTAGTTTCATAATTGCCTAAATGAGCTGCATTTTTTCGGTCTGGATAATTTTCGAAGGGGCCACGACCAAACCAAAAAATATTTTTTAATGTAGCATTTAGGTAGAAGTGTAAACCAATTCTGGGTAATTCTGGCAAGTTATTAGGAAAAGGAGTGGAAAATTTACATTGCACAGATAAGGAGCCATCAGAAATTAAAGTGTAATTAATTATAAAATCACAATTAACATCAACTAGCTTAAATTGAGATTCAATTGTGATTGTAGGACTGCTTTTGTCTAGATTTTTGAATGAATTAATTTTGTCTGAATTATTTATTAATCTGACTGATTTTAAGATTCGATTTTTACCTGCATATTGCCAAATGCTACATCGTTCAGGCATTTTATTACCAAAATCATTATCATTTGGGGCTCGCCAGAAGTTTGGCACTAGAGGGGATTCTAATATCTCAAATCCTGAACAATCAAGATAAGTTAATAAGCCCGAATTTTTATCAATGATTGCTTCTGTTTGAACGTGAATTAACTTAAAATGATATTCTGTTTCTTCATATCTAATTTTATCAATAGAATAGTTATCTAATGTAATTCGTAAGTCTCGTTTTTGATTTGATTCAAATATAAATTGCTCTTTGGCAACTTCGAAATTTGAAGGAATTAAAGGAGCATTTTTATTAGTTAATATTTTTAGATTTATAAAATATCGAAAATCTGATTTCCATTTACTCGAATCGTAATCTAAAGAGACGATTAATGAAGATTTTGCAGGAATATCTAGATTGTTGATTTTGCCTTTTTTTAAAACTCCAATACCTCTTGAATTAATAATTTCCCATTCTAAACGATAATCATTTAAACCAATAAAATCAAACCGATTGGAAATTTCAATTTTTCCATTTTTAATATCAATTGCTTTAAAGCCAATATTTTGATAAACCTTTTTGACTTCCCAAAGATGTGGATGCGGTGTCCTATCTGGAAACAACAAGCCATTTAAACAAAAATTAGCATCACTGGGCACATCAACTGGGCCATAATCTCCTCCAAATGCCCAATATTTTTCTCCTCCTTCGGTGTATTTTACTAATCCTTGGTCATGCCAATCCCAAATGAAACCACCTTGTAAAACGGGATATTTGTTAATAACTTCCCAGTAATTCACAAAGTTACCAACACTATTGCCCATTGCATGCGCATATTCACACATAATCAATGGTTTTATAGGATTCTTTTTAGCATAGCCTTCGAGATGTTCAGGACTTGGATACATAGGGCAGACAATATCTGTATTCCGTTCCTCCATTGCCTGTTCATATTGCACGGGGCGAGTCGCATCTCGTTTTTTTAACCAGTCATAGCAAGCTTCTAGATTTTCTCCATTACCTGCTTCATTACCCAATGACCAAGTGATAATGGACGCATGATTTTTAGTCCGCTCAAACATGCGTTTGGTGCGGTCTAAATGTGCTGCTTTCCAAGTTGGATTTTTGGCGGTACTTTCTAATGGTTCTGTGCCATCCGAAATAAAATCAATGGTATTATCATAGTCAAAAGTTACTTTGCCAATACCGTGGGATTCAATATTGGCTTCATCTACTACGTATAAGCCATATTCGTCGCAGAGTTCGTACCAGCGTGCGGCATTGGGATAATGACTGCACCGAACGGCATTGAAGTTATACTGCTTCATTAATTGAATGTCCAGTATCATGCTTTCTTCAGTTACGATTTGTCCATTGATTTCATCGTGTTCGTGCCGATTGACGCCTTTGATGGTGATGGGTTGATCGTTGATGTGTAATTGTGCGTTTTTGATTTCTATTTTTCTAAAACCAACTTTACAGCCTGTTACCCCTTGGATTTTTCCATTTTCATCTTTTACGATTAGGAGTAGTTGATATAAATTTGGGGTCTCTGCGGTCCACTTTTTGGGATTTTTTATTTTTTGTTGGAGCTGAAATGTTGAGGATTTTTTAGGGTTAAAAGGAATTTCTTTTTGGAGTAACATTGATGTTTTATTCCACCCCCCGACCCCCGCTAGCGGGAGAGATGCCTCCTGCAAATTTGAATCTTTGGAATCGACTTTATCATTTTTACTATCTACTTCTAGTAGTGCATATTCCAAAGAGCCTTCACTTGAATATTTACTCAATTCCACTTCCACCGAAAGCAATCCATTTTCATAATCACCCACCAAGTCTGTTTGTACAAAATAATCTCGAATATATGTTTTAGGCGCTGCCCACAAGAAAACGTCTCTTGTCATTCCACTCATGCGCCAAAAATCTTGGCATTCAATGTAAGCCCCATCTGACCAGCGATAGACTTCTACCGCTATCGTATTTTTTCCTTTTTTTAAATGTTTGGTTAGGTTAAATTCTACAGGTGTTTTGGAATCCTGATTATAACCCAGAAATACTCCATTTATCCAATAATAACTAGCGGATTTAACGCCGCCAAATTGAATGTATATTTCTCTATTTTCCCAATCTTTGGGCACTTCAAATTCTTTGACATAAGACCCTACTGGATTAAAATCATGTGGAATAAAAGGTGGATTTTTATGGAAAGGGTAGCGGTCGTTGACATAAATGGGGTAGCCATATCCATTTAATTCCCAATGGGCAGGTACTGCTATTTCCTCCCAATTACTAGCATCAAAATCTGTTTTATAAAAATCAATAGGGCGGTCAGCAGGTTTGTTGACCCAATGGAATTTCCATAATCCATTTAATGATTGATAAAACGGGGAATTTTTAACTTCTTTTTCTAAAAAACTTTTGACATCTGGAAAAGGTACAATTGGAACGTGTGGTACTTCCTGATTGATATTGAAGATAGCTGGGTCTTCCCAAAAGGGTGGAGTGGTATTCAGATTAGTCATTAATACATTTTAGTATTTTGGATGAACTCAAAAATACATAAAACCACTTTGATTATACCTAAAAAATGGCAGCCATTTTTCAATGACCACCATTTTGTCCATTACTATTTAATCTTAGGATAAATTTGGGAATTTGTTAAATACAGTTGGGTGATTTCGGTTTTTTATAGATAGACGAGGATAAAATGAAAATGGTTGGGTGGCCTTATGAATTTTTTTCAATCATTCCTGCTTTTTCAATAAAATCCATTCCTTTTTCAGAAGGAGTAGTTAATAAACTGACGACGATATAAAGCACAAAAGAAACTAACATGCCTGTCATAGCTTGTTGGGTAGAGGCAATTTCCCAAGGGACAGCAAGTCCAATATCAAAAGCAGCTAATAAATTAAAAGAGGAAAATAAAATACCAAAAATCATAGATGCCATTGCCCCTGCCGATGTTCCTCTTTTCCAAATAAACCCCATTACTAAAGGGACAAAAGCCCCCGTCGCTAAAAAGTCAGAACCAATCCAAGAGACGGTGAGAATAGAATTAATATTGATACCAATAAATAAACTTAGCAGGGCTACAAATAGAGTCGCATACCGACCTATTTTGACCATCTCTGAACCTGTAGTGCTTGGATTTTTTTTCTGGTATAAATCAACCGTTAAGACCAAGGCACCTGTATTTATCAAGGAATCCATAGTAGACATAATGGCGGAACAAATACCTACAAAAATGACAGCCGAAAGCACCGTCGGCATATGTTCAAAAATCATTGCCGCAGCGATACCACCTTCGGGAACAGCTTCATATAATCCTCTGCTTAACATACCCGTTAAGGTGACCAATAAATAAAGGGGTAGGAAAGCCAAAAAACTCATCACCATCATTTTCTTTGCGTCTACAGGAGTTCGAGTTGCAGAAATCCGTTGCCAGATGTTGGCTTGTATCATCCATGCCGCACCAAAGGTGATGATGTACGCCATGTTCTGAGAAATATCATGGGTAAAATCAAAAAAGTTTGGTAGTTCTTTCTGTTCAACAATTGTAGATAAACCACTAAATCCACCTGCACCATTATAGGCGTAAATGAATAAGGTAATAGCAGCAATCAATAGAAAAATGAATTGTAGTATATCGGTGATGACAACGCCTTTGAACCCGCCAAAAACGGAGTAGGCAACGACGATTAAAGTACCTATAATAGCTGCCATTTCATAACTCATGGAAAAGAAGGTGCTGAAAAATCGACCTATGACAATCACTTGTACCGCACTGCCAATTACCATGAAAATTAATATGAGAATAGATAATAACGCAGCAGCAGATTCATTATATCTTGCTGCCATTAATTGCGGTTGACTAATGGTGCCAATTTTGCGAATCCCTTTGGCAAATAGAAACATTAGGAAGGTGGAAAACAAGACAGGCATGCCATAAATCCAAAAGGAACTAATGCCATTGTTAAAGGCTTGGTCGATTAAATCTACGGCGGAACCACCGCCCCACCAAGAGGCGATAAAGGTGATGGATAATGCCCAGAAAGGCATTTTTCTGCCTGCTAAAAAGTAGTCCTCACTATTTTCATCTTTTTGACTTTTGAAAACTAAAAATAGAATGAAGAGAAAGTAAGCTACTAATAAAATAGCGGATAAGCTTTGGCGGTCGTTTAGTTCTGTTAGCATGGAGCAAATGTAGGGAAATAAGTGCAAAATAATAAACTTTCAATTTTTTCTGAACTAAATGAAAATTATTTCGTTGTTACACTAAACTGGCAAATATGAGGACATCTATTTCTTTTCCAACAACTAAAAATCTAGACGAATTCATTAGCGCTGAATTGCCTAAAGATTATACCTATCCAGAAGTTGGAGCGACCCAAACGGCTGAAAGATTTGCGCATTATGACCATGACTGCAATCAGGTTATTTTAGGTGAGGGAGAAATAGTTTGGCAAAAAGCAAAGTCTGCATTAAGGAATTGGCAGCAATTCCCCTTACCTTGGACTAGAATATATCCGAATACCACGGAATTGAAAGAAGGCAAGATAGTCGTGGTATTATTTCGATTATTTGGTATTTGGTGGCGGAACAGTGCTAAAATTGTCTATGCTTTTGATGAATCCAATCGTTTCGGATTTGCTTACGGTACATTGCCGGGACACATAGAAAAAGGGGAAGAAGTTTTTTGGGTAGAAAGAGATAAGGATGGGGTAGTGTCTTATCATATTAAGGCTTTTTCTACGCCTCGATTTTGGTTGGCTAGAGTAGGCTATCCTATTGCTCGTTTTTTTCAAAGAAAATTTGTGAAAGAATCTAAAGC
>CALLVC010000486.1 GCA_938010785.1 uncultured Saprospiraceae bacterium | reverse complement strand
ACAGAATCAAAGTGGAGTGGACAAGCAGGAACTATTGTCAATCGGGCCCCACAAATGCGCCGAGGCGGACGAATGCAACAACAACCCCAAATACAATGGCGTAGTGGTTCTGGTCATCTAAGTCACTTCTTCGATGATATTCAAGTCGTTGCTTCAGGCGGATTAAAGCAACGGCATATGAATAAAATTTTGCCTTTCAAAACGAATGAGGTGGTCAACTTTGACCCAAGACTTTTGTACAATTGGGAAGCAGAAGTTTACAGCGTAGATGTAGAAAAAGGCTACCATCAAGCAGAGATGATTATGGATGCTAAGATAAGAAATATGTGTGCAGCACAATTAGGAGGAGAAGAACAAAGAAACTTACATATCAGTAGCACCAAATCCAATTTAACTTTTAAGCATATTATACTTCCAATTTGGATTGCTTCTTATGAGTATATGGGTACCGTTTATCATTTTACGATTAATGGACAAACTGGAAAAGCAGGAGGGCAAAAGCCGATTTCTTATGTAAAAATTGGCTTGATGATTGGAGCATTTATCGCTTTCTTAGTAATAATTTGGTTGTTAAGAGAGTATCGGGTGTTTTCCTAAATATTATCTGTTCACTCTTTTTTGAAAAAAAAATCATACATCTTACACCTGCCTTCCTGCGTCGGCAGGCAGGAAGGCAGGTGTAAAATTTATGATTTATGATTTTTCGCCCCAAAAAAACATTCTCATCTAAGAAACTATCTAACAATCATTAACTTCTCTCCTACTGCTTGATTCACCACCACAAAATAAAGTCCTTCTGCCAAAGAAGCGGTATTAATTTGCTGCTGAGTTGTATGTCCTTTTTGTTGAAAAACCAATCGACCATACACATCAAAAATTTCGATAGTCAACTCTTGAATCGTTTTATCTGCTAGCTCAAGTACAAAATTATCACTTGCAGGATTCGGATAAATAGCTAAGGCAGCAGTACTAAATGCTACATCTTCCAAACTAGTTGTTCCACCATCATTATTAGTACCAAAAGTAGCCGTTTTAAAGGCAAATTCTCCCGTTCCATTAGGGGTTCTAGCATAAGAAATATCAGTTTGTTGTTCGCCAAAAGTTATTTCATCAATAATAACCGTATCCGAATTAAGTAAAAATAATTCCTCACCGCCTGCCGATAATTTAAAGTTAGCATGTAAACCATCCTGCATACCATCTTCATCTGCCCATATGATTAAATAGCCATTTGCTGGAATCATCGTACCGTCTGGAACATCATATTTGTCCAAATTTTCCGCATTATCCGAAAGGAAATAACCAGTCAAATCAATTGCGGTATTTGTGGTATTAAACAACTCTATCCAATCATCAAATTCACCATCTTGGTCTGCTACCGTAGCGTCATTAGAAGCCATAAATTCATTGATAACCACATCACTGTTTATAGCTTCTCCAACATTCACTCGATAAACAAAGACATCATGTTCGGCCCCTCTTGGAAAATACGTAGCTGTTTTGGCAGTATTGTCAGCAATCGCCTCTACGTAATATCGTACATAACTACCCGCAGAAAACCCAGGAATGGTGGCGGAATAGGTACCATTTCCATTAGTCGTCATATCAACTCTATCAAAAGTGCCAACTAAGCCTTCTCCATAGTATAAACGTACATTATCAGTTGCCATACCTGCTGCAATAGTAGCAGAAATTTCAACATTTTCTCCTGTATTTGGTGCAGTGCTTACGGTTGAAACGGATTCAATAGTCACCCCTTGAACATTCATTTCTGTATTGTTCAATAGATAATCTCGTCTGGTTCTAACGTGATTTTTTAAATTGATAATTTCTGCTTCAAATTCAGCAGGTTCGGTGATTCGTTTCGTATCATTTTGAATAGATTCTCGAATTTGGGCGGCATAGCCATCAATCAATTCATCCATATATTCAGGGGTAAAATAATCTTCCAATACCACTCTATAATGTGCTAAATATCGTTGTCTCAAATCATCACTAGCAAACAATCGATTCATTAATGGAAAATCAACTTCGTCTTCCTTGTAAAAAGGGTCCCAAACTGTAGTTTGAGAAAACTGCATAACGCTATTTCCATCGTATTCTAAAGGAATTAAACGGCCTGTTTCTGCTTCCCAAATAACATAATAATCTGAACCACCTTTATTAATGTAGCCGTCAGAATCCGTGAATAAATTTTCATGAATCAAAAACCAAAGAGACTTATCAATATCTAAATAATCCTTTAAATTATCATATAAATCATTATCCGTTGGCAAAGTATTTAATTGCTCCGTTCCATTAGCTAAATCTATCCAAGGATTCTCTTTCTCCGTTTTTTTAAGCGAATAATTTTCGATATACTCTGTATCTGCCCCTAAAAAGTTAAGCGTAGACATGCCTTGGCCAAAGTTGCCTCCGCCACCACCACCACCAGGTCCACCGCCTCCAGGACCACCACCGCCTGGGCCTCCTCCGCCAGGACCGCCGCCACCAGCACCAACTGCTGCATCAGCTTGCTCTGCTCTCCAGCGAGTTCCATCATTGCTCATAAACCATTCTTGAATATATTCCCCACTCAACTGTTGTACATTTTCATAAGGTCCCCAGTAGGTTCCATTAATGTAAAGTTGGGCAAAATTGGTCTTTAGAGCAGGCGTGTAATATCTGCCAATATGGTTGAATAAGATTTCTCGAATAGAAGAAGGGTCCTCATAGTTACCATTTAGATTGAAAGTTTCATACCCTCTAACATCTTGATTATCAATGAAAGCATCCATTGAAATATTGAAAGATTTTTTTTCAGAGAAATTTCTAAAATCAGAGGTTGCTCCTTTGAATCGTACGCCCACACTATCAAAAGTTGCTCCATCAATGGATACAGATGCCATGACATCATCATCTTCTGCAGCAGTTATTTCTTCCCAAAAATTATCATTTGGAAAAGTTAATTCGATAATGCGAATTTTGCTTTCATTATAAAAACCAGTAGTTGGTGCTCCTCCTAACTGAAGTCTTGTGCCATCCGCAGACAGCCGCATTTCATCAGGAAAATTTTGGCTATAGCCAAACACAGCTAAGCATAAGAAATACAGCGGTAAAAAATTTTTCATTACAGGTACTTTAATTTTGACTATAATTAACTTTTCTTTTATTCTATTGGACAGCAAAAATGATAATATGTATTTTATTGAAAATTAGAATTATACTTTTAGCACTTAGTTCCAGCGTCTAGGAACACGTTTAATTTGGTCGAGTTGGCTTTTGCCAGTGGCAAAAAGAGCTGATACCCGGAGATGAAGAGAAGTCATTCTCTGAACCCGAAGGGATGGGATGGGAAACAAACTAGAATTTTTAATGCCGTAACATTCCCCAAATGTTACTTGCCTATTTTTTTCAACCTGCCTGCCAAGGCACGAAGGCAGGTTGAAAAAAAGAAAAGAACATCTAGCTAAGTCAATGTTCATTTGAAAATCTGAATTATAATGAAATACATATTATGAAAAATTGTTGTCCAGTAGAATACTTTTCTTTATAAGACACAAATTTAGAATATGTACTCTATTTAAAAGTAGTATTTTTTAAAAATAATTTATAATCAAACATCTTTTGAAAATAAAAGTAACAAAGTCGCTCAACTAACCACTAACCACTAAAAACCTATTCTGGCTCAAAGCCTAAAACAACACTTATTTTAGCAAAATTTTTCCAAGTTTTTGGTCCTGTTTTATCAAAGCCTAATCCGTAATCAAAACCTAGCGTTCCAAACATCGGAAGATGTGCTCTGAACCCAAATCCAGTTGATTTTTTCACATTTAATGGATTATAATCTTTAAAAGATTGGTAAGCATTTCCAGCTTCCGCGAAAACCGTCCCGTACAAAGTAGCATTAGGATTGGTAGAAATGGGATAGCGCAATTCTAAAGAAAATTTATTAAAAATAGGCGTAGCAACCGTATTTCCATTCACCGAATTATTTTCCAAATCTGTTACATCATAACCTCTAAGCGAAATAATATCTGTCCCAGTAAATCCTCCTTGGACATTGCTTAATCCATCACCTCCCAGTTGAAATCTACCAAAAGGAGAGACACCAATTTGGTCATTATAACTACCCAAAAAGCCAAATTTTGCGGAGGCTTTAAGGATTAGTTTTTTATTTTTAGTTAGGGGTTTATACCATTCTGCATTCAAGCGCCATTTGTGATATTCTAACCATTGATACCTTTCTGCGGCATCTAGATTTGTATAATCTTTTTTGTTGAACAAAGAATAAGGTATGGTCATTTGCATCGACAAAGAAATCTTGGAGCCACTTGTCGGAAAAATGGGATGGTTGATGGTAGACCGTGCAAAATTTTGGGTCAAACTTAAATTATTATAGGTGCCTTCCGATATAATCTGACCATCATTCGCAGTAAATAATCCTGCACCCCAATTATCTAATCGATACCTTTGAAAATTTATCGAAGTAGTTGCTATCGTATAATCATCAGGAAAGGTTATTCGGCTTCCTAAACTGATATTTGCACCAAAAATATTAAACACACCATTATCTAAATCACTGGAAGTGTTTTCATTAAAAAAACGACTATAATAAAAACTAGTCGTCAATGAATTTGGCTTTTTACCGCCCAACCAAGGTTCGGTAAAAGAGAAATTTAAAGATTGATACCGTTTTCCATTCGATTGAAAACGTAGAGAGGCACGCTGACCATCTCCCAAAGGC
>CALLVC010000485.1 GCA_938010785.1 uncultured Saprospiraceae bacterium | reverse complement strand
TCAATAGCATCCAAAGGAATCTGGTATTGTTGGTGAATATCCATTTTAGAATATTCCGAAACGGTGGCAATTCGATTGGCCCTTTTAGCAAATTTGGGCATAAAGAAATTATAGTATTGCTGTTCCGAAAATTTTACTTGATTGGGAAAATGGACATGTGCTAAATCGTGGATGACCAATAGGGTAGGGACCTTAGTTTTTAAGGATAGAAAACCGTCGGTCGATAAAAAGACATCTGCCTTGTGCTTTTCTAAGGCTTTAGTTACGCCAAATTCAAACCATAGGTAAAATAGGAAAGGGTGGCGAGCTGGCGGGAAAATAACAATATGTTTCACATTATCCGCAAAGACAAATTTTTCATCAAAAGGACGGTCGAAGAAAAAAATAAACTGATGTTCTGGGTGCCATTCGACCAGTCTTCGAATGGTTTCATAAGTGAACCAACCAATACCTTCTAGGTGATTTTTTAAGAGGAAGCGAGTGTTAACGGCTATGGTCATGGTGGTTATCTAGTTACTAAAAGTCTAGTTGTTAGGCAAAACTAGTAAAAGTCACGTAAAGATATAATGTTCTATCGAGTAAAAGAGACTTCCTATATCTTGAGTAAGAGCAACATTATTTATTAATTTACAATAAAGTTTAGTTTGCATTTGTGATTGGTATCATTTTTTCTTAATTTTATATTCTTAAAAGCTCTCAAAATTATACACATTTTTTTCATTTGCTATTAAGCACTCACCGGTTTAAGTATTCATTCTAACATTATTTAGTCTTAGCACTTAATTGATTATTGATTAGATGTATGATTCATTTAATCAACTATATTTCTGTGCTTGCTTATTTATTAATCTTTAAACTCCATTAAACAATGAGAGACGTTTATTCTTTTTTGCTACTTTTTGTTGGGCTATTTTTACAAAGCAACCTGCTTTTTGCCCAGCCTGACTTAACAGTTTGGCACGTTAGCCCTGATCATCTTGAAAACCATGAACAAGGAGTATCCAATCTTTGGGAATGCGGATATGAGTAATATATTACTTATAGAGATGAAGCATCTTCCTCCAGAGATTTTATCTTAGTATTGCGCAATGAAGGTGATGCCGCCCTCGATTTAACTTTACCCCTTACTTTAGGTAGTGGTAGTTCAAGCGATTTTTCTATTCTAGAACAACCTGCCAAAGCGACTTTACAACCTAATGAACGCACTCATTTAGTATTGCGTTATACTGCACCTGCTGTCTACAATGATGCAACTGCCAATTTGGATATTTTGAGCAATGATGCGGCTAACTGTAGTTTTTCCTTTGAGGTGGGTGCCACATCCGTACCATCTACCCCTGCATATGAAATACTATGTGATGGCAATGTAATTTTTCCTGTTGCCTTTGAAACTTTTAGTGACGCTCCTGCTGTTAATTTGGGTTCAGTCATGCTTGGGGACTGTGGAGAGGGACCAATTTCCAAAACTTTTACCATTAGGAACAATACGGACCAACCTTTAAATGTAATAGCGAATCCTTTTTGTGGTGCTATTTTAGAAAGTATACCTGCTGGTACTGCTGATATACCTGGTGGACTTGGTGGCCCTTTTTTTGATGGAGCATTTGAAACTGTAGCTACGTCAGGCAATGATTTTGAAGGCGATTCTGAAATTATAAGCATAATTGGCGAAGATGCGGGCGACTTTTCAGTAACAACCCAACCTCCTAGTACGATAGCTGCTGGAGGCACAGTAGATTTTGTTATAGAGTTTAACCCTAGTGCTGCTGGTGCAAGTACAAAATTGGCAGAATTGTGTTTTGATATATCTTTTCAAGTAATTGATGGTTTACCTTTGGGTGGAGATATTTTAATCCCAATTTCAGGAGTATCAACAAATTGTCCAATAGAATTTGCTTCTAATAATGAACTAATGTTTCAAGACCCTTGTGCTTGTGATGATCCGAGAAACTGTGCATCGGGCGGAATGACTTTATTTCATGATACGCTAACTGTAACAGGAGCATCTGGTTTGACTCTAACTGCGGTAGCAGGCGCAACTGATTTTTTTAGTGCAGTAGAATGCTTTGGTGGAGCGAATACAGTTATTCCAGCAGGAACAGCTATTCCAGAAACACCAGCAGGTTCAGGAATGTATAAAATCGAATTTTGGCGGCCATCAGGTGCAGTACCTACTTTGATGGTGAATGATGGAACGACGAATCATACTGTACCTGCATCTACCTTCGAACCTGTATGTACAGATGCTATGTGTATTCCTACACCACCAATACCAACTATGAGTGAATGGGGCTTGATGTTATTTGGTTTGCTAATAATCAACTTAGGGGTGTTTTTTGTAAGGAAGCAAGAAATAGTACTGAAATAAGCGATTTGCATACGGACCAATTTTCGTTGATTTAAGTTAGCAAACATGAGACATCCCGAATTTTTTCAAACTATACCTTGACTAACCAATTTAGCCATATCGAATGGCTAAATTGGTAAATCAAGATTTATAAAATTCGGGATGACTCATGTTTTCTATTTCAGTAATATCAAAAAGTAGGTTTGAAATTTAAGTAGTCGGACTATTAAATATTTAGAACGACTCAATTTTAAACAAAAACAGGCTATACTGAATATCAGTATAACCTGTAATAATTTTATATCTAATCAGTTTTGAGAGCTTACGCTATTTTTAGCGCTCGCTTCTCCAAATTTTGGTCATTTAGCTGCTGAAAAGTATAACCTAAAGCAGTAAAATATTCCAGTACTTTGGGTAGTACAAATTGTAATTTATCTTTAGCCTTAGCGCTGTCATGGAAAACGACGATAGAACCGCCTTCTGCATTCTTCGTGACATTAGCTAAGCATTGTTCGTTGGTAATATTTTGGTCGAAATCGCCACTCAATACATCCCACATCACAATTCGGTAGTGTCTTTGTAAAAATTGCGCTTGTTTTGGCTTTAAGCGTCCAAAAGGAGGTCTAAACAAAGAAGAGTTGACCAATCTCGCACATCGGCGAGCATTATGGAAAAAAGGAATATTATCAGAGGCCCAACCACTCACGTGATTATAGGTATGATTACCTGTTGTGTGACCTGCATCAATGACTTGTTTGAAAATTGTTGGGAACTTTTCTACCTTTTCTCCGATTGAAAAGAAAGTAGCTTTAGCATTGTAGGCAGCTAATTGTTCTAAAACCCAAGGTGTAACCTCTTGATTTGGCCCATCGTCAAAAGTAAGATAAATGGTCTTTTCTTCTGTAGGGACTTTCCAAGTAAAATTTGGAAAAAGGTTCTGAATAATCCGCGGTGTTTTTACTAAATACATTAAATCTAATTTTGGATGTGTTCTGGAAATAGTGTTCAGTGTTAGGTCTTTTATGAATCGTTGTTTCTCTAGGGATTTTTTAAAATAGTGACTTTTGTGAATATTCTCTAATAGTGGTTACTGTGGGATTTTTCACCTAATTTTGCACCCTTAGTTTTCTATAGACAAAGAAATAATTTCTGTATTTAAGTTTTTGAATGGACCATTTTTTCTATAAGTTTTCAACTCATACAAAAAATACTCATTTCAAAAACACAGAACTTATTTTTTGTTGTTTATTAGCATACAAAATTATATTAGGAATAGTTTCAAAAAGTATACTTTATAACAACGATTCAAAACATATTTCTGCTGCTTGCAAAAGAATTATTTTTTGATTTTTTTTAAAAATAGAAAATAATATTTGTTTTACATTTATAATATATTGATAATCAATGGATAAGCCAAGAGTTAGATTTGCCCCAAGTCCTACGGGAGCGCTCCACATTGGAGGGGTGCGCACAGCGTTGTATGATTATTTAATCGCTAAGCAGCAAGGCGGTGCGTTTGTGTTAAGAATAGAAGATACGGACCAAACTAGATACGTCCCAGGCGCAGAGGATTACATAAAAGAAGCATTGGAATGGGTTGGTTTAGTTCCAGATGAAGGTCCAGGATATGGAGGGGCGTATGGGCCTTATCGACAATCTGAGCGTAAAGCAATTTATAAGGAATATGGTGAAAAACTAATTGCGAGTGGCAATGCTTATTATGCTTTTGATACACCAGAAGAATTGACAGCAGCCAGAGAAGCATCAAAAGCAGCGGGCAACCATTCTTTTAAATATGGTGCAGCCAATCGAGCAAAGATGCGCAATAGTACTAGTTTACCACAAGCAGAAGTGGAGCAATTATTAGCAGATAAGACACCTTATGTCATTCGGTTAAAAGTACCTACGGACCAAACCATTAGTTTTGATGATAAAATTAAAGGCGTGGTTAGTTTTAGTTCCAATGAATTGGACGATAAGGTAATGATGAAGGCAGATGGTATGCCGACTTATCATTTAGCCAATGTGGTAGATGACCGTTTAATGAAAATTAATTTAGTCATACGTGGAGATGAGTGGTTATCAAGTACGCCACACCACGTTTTATTATACAGAGCGTTTGGATGGGGGGATGAAATGCCTGTTTTTGCGCATTTGCCATTGATTCTAAAGCCAAGTGGTAAGGGGAAATTGAGCAAGCGAGATGGAGCAAAATTTGGTTTTCCTGTTTTTCCGTTAAGTTGGAAAGGAGCGACGCCAGAAGATTCTTTTGATGGCTTCAAAGACTTCGGATTTGACCCAGCAGCGGTGGTCAATTTCTTAGCTTTCTTGGGGTGGAATCCGGGGACAGAGCAAGAAATATTCACGCTGCAAGGGTTGGTAGATGCTTTTTCTTTGGAAAAGGTAGGAAAGTCTGGCGCTCGATTTGATTTTGAAAAAGCGAAATGGTTTAATCAACAATATTTAATAGCGGCAGATAATGGCGTTTTAGCTAAAATGGTTCGCCCTTTAATTGAGAAAAAGGGGCACAATCTATCTCAAGTATTTTTGGAAAAGTTTTGTGGGTTGATGAAAGAGCGAGTGATGCTTTTACCAGAGTTTTGGGAAAAAGGCTATTACTTTTTTGAAGCGGTCAAGGAATACGAAGGCAAACCAATTCGCAAAAAGTGGAAACCAGAAAGACGTGCAAAATTTGAAACCTTACGCGAATCCATCAAAGCCATCGACAATTTTGAAGCAGATACGATTGAGACCGTCGTTAAAGCGTTTGTGGAAGAAAGCGAGTTGGGTTTTGGTGCGGTGTTACCTATTTTAAGAATTGGAGTCTCAGGAACAATGAAAGGGCCATCGATTTACGAAATTATAGCATTGGTCGGGAAAGAAGAGACGGATACACGATTGGCAACGGCCTTTGATGCGTTTGATGAAATGAAAGCAGCGGTTTAGATTGATTGTTAAATGATTGATTATTTCTTCACAAACAGGAACTTCAAAATTGAATCTATTGTTGTTGAGGGGAATCAACTAATAATTAATCAATTAATAATCAAATCATGCCTAAGAAAAAAGCAATCAATGGCAAGCCAGAGGTTCACAGTGACCTAAAAGGCTTCGACATTACCATCAATGAATTTGGCGAAATTATCACTAGTTTAGAAGTTGATAAATTGAATACATTTTTAGATGTTAATGTAATTGATAAGAAATTAAAAAGAGGATAAGTGATAAGAAGTTATTATACTCTACCTTACAAAAAAGTCGGTTCACCCTCAAAATTTCCTCAGTTTTCGCCGCGCAGCGGCGAAAACTGCAAATTAATTTTAGTAGGGTAGAGTAAAGTTATTATCGTTTTTATAGCCATAATAATTTCTTATACCAATTTAAAGCACCGAGTTATGACAAATAGTAGACCATTTTGCTAAGAAATAGGCTGTTTTTAGAGATATTTGAAAAGTTGGTAAGATTTATGTATTGTAAAAATATTAATATGTAAATACATTACAACGAAGCAGTCGATAAAAATTTACTAGTAAAATCGATGGTTTAGCGACCATTATAATATATCCCTTGAACAATAACCGATTTTGGTGAAGCTCAAAAAAGCAATTAGTTTTTTAAGAGAAAATTAATTTTACACTTTCAAAAAGTGACTTACTATAAAATATAAGCACTTTTAGATTTTAAATTTGTAATTTTAGCTTTTAAATTTTCTCTGATAGCCTTACCATCCACCTACCTTACGTATTCGAAAAAAGGAAAATAGTAGTCAAACAGATATACTTATTTTCTTTTATACCCTAATTGATTCCAATAACTTTGAGATTGAAAGAACGCCCAATTCTTTGTGGAGATTTTAAGTGCAAAAATCTGAATCTAGTTCAATCTAGTTTTAGTTATATTTGCTGAAATTTAAATATAAAACACGCTCAAAGACAAAAGATTAGCAAAAATGAAACTGGTTTAGTGAAAAAAAGTATTTATATAGTTAGGTGAGTTACTTACTAGCTGTCTAAATATTGACAAAAAGATAAGTTTCATTTATTCATAAAAAGGAATAAACGGGAGCGTCCCGTCAATCAAGCATAAATAAGAATTTTATGGAAAACCGATTACTTAGGCAGCTACAACTATTGCCAATATTGATGATAGGAGTCTGTACGTTATGTTTTTCTACTTTTCTGTCAGCACAAAGTTTTACGCTTAATTATACAGGAGAAGATACGCTTTTTGTAGGGAACAACTGTACAACAGTATTAGATTGGGGGCATCCAGCGACCGTAAGTTTTACAGCTGATAGCGGTAACAAAATAGATACTTTTTATATTGATAATATTAGTGGCGGATTTCAAATAGGCGACACCATTAGAGCGCCAAGAAGTGTTTTCGTAAGTTACTATGTAGAAGATACGACAGGTTTTAGTCAGACTTTGCAATCTGCTTTAAGGATAGTCATTGCAGATAGTATAAAACCAGTTTTTGATTTAACAACCCTACCCAATGACACTGTCTATAATGATGCAAACGACATCCCTCAGCCACCGAGTATAAGTAGTGTCATGGCAACAGATAATTGTGGGATAGAAACCATTCGTTACAATGGCGAGACGGACCGTCCGACCAATTGTGGTACTTTCACAAGAAGTTGGTCAGCTTTAGATACGGCGAATAATATCACTACTTATATACAAACCATTACCCTTGCGGCAGATACTATGGCCCCTGTTTGGTCTGCGAATCCAATAGCTATTGATGTAGCTTGTGATGTATCAATAGATATTGCGGATACGATTTCCAATTGGTTAGCAGCGAATGGAAATGGGATGGTATCAGACGCTTCGGATTTTTCTGTGACGCATGATTATACAGGGTTAGATAGTTGTGGACTAACAGGAAATGCGACCGTTACGTTTACCGCCACGGATGAATGTGGGAATGCTTCGATGGCAACGGGGATGATTACTGTCACAGATACGATTGCGCCAAACATAAACACATCCGCCAGAGATACGTCCATCTTTTTGGGTAATTCTACCCTTACATTAAACGATTGGTTAGATACACAGGGAGGTGCTTTAGCGACTGATTTTTGTACCGCTATTGATAACTCCGATACTTCCGCACATTGGTCAGTCGTCGATGTATTTACAACTACAGGTTGTGGTAATAATACGACGTATGAAGCAACTTTTGTCGTAATGGATGATTGTGGAAATGCAGATTCTACCATAGCGACTTATACCTTAATGGATACCACAGGCTTAAATATTTCAGGATTGTTGGGGGATAGGACAGGTAGCTGCGGCGCAAGTAACTTCCGTCAATTATTTAATCAATTTTTAATTGCCATTCGAAATTTTGACTATGTAGATGCAGACAGTAATGCCTTAGATTTTGTGGAAATTAACTATACGGGCAGAGATGGATTTATGGGGCAATTTTTAAGTGAGGCTTTCCCAATTGACCTTAGCTTTATTCCTAACCATGATTGTAATTATTTTATAAATGCAGAATTGGTGTTGCGAGACTCGTGTGGAAATTTGGCAAGAGATACGGCGATGTTTTCTTATATAGATACGCTTGCGCCAATGATTTCAGGTATACCAATGGATACAACCATCTCATGCGAACAATTAGTTCCCGGTTCTTCTCTAGATATAATGGTGACAGATAATTGTGATACCAGCTTGACGATTAGCGTGATAGAAACAAGTGATACGACACTTTCTGCCATAAATATTACAAGAACTTGGATAGCGATAGATGATTGTGATAATAGAGACTCTGCTTCTCAAATGATAACAGTGATTGATACCATCGCCCCCGTTTTAGGAACTATCCCCGCAGATACTTTAGTGACCTGTGATAATATTCCTATTGTTCCACTTTTTATAGATGCGACCGACAATTGTACAGATTCATTTGATTTAGTTTATAGTTTTGAAGAAACAACTACTCAACAAGTCCATCCTGATTCTTGTCAAACTTACAATTACACCATTACTCGAACGTGGACAGTAAGCGATGCTTTTAATAATTTGGATTCAGCGGTCCAAGTAATTACCGTAGTAGATACGCTAGCACCAACTTTTACGATGCCTTCAGATATAATGATTTCTTGTGAATCAAGAGATGATTTAAATATCACAGGAGAACCAACTAATTTAATGGATAATTGTGATACTTTAACCAATGCGACTTTTGTTGATTTAGTGGTTGGAGGAGATTGTGTAGGAGGCGGAGCATTAGACACCATTTTTAGAACTTGGACGGTGATGGATGCTTGTGGCAATACGAGCGACAGTATTCAACGGATTATTATAATAGACACCACCGCACCCGTAATTACAGGTTTAGTAACGGATATTACGATTCAATGTAATGGAGATATGGTTCCAGTACCCGTAATTGGTACGGATATAACAGCAACGGATAATTGTGGGAATACGCCAATTATTCAATACATGGGCGAAACCAACACCCAAGGAACCGACCCCAATGCTTGTGATTTTTATAATTATACCATTATCAGAACTTGGCGAGCGACTGATGCCTGTGGCAATGCCGATGACTTTACTCAAAATATTAGCATTGTAGATACTATTGCTCCAACTATTATCTGTCCAGCAAATATGGAAGTGGAGAGTAGTGATGCGAATAGTTGCGCTGCGATGGTGACTTTACCGAGACCAGTCTATTTTGATGATTGTACGGGTACATCTGGAGCTGATTCTTTAGCGATGACGCAAAATTTCACCAATCCAGCAGGAGATGATATCAATAATATACCAGTAGATTCCTTAGTGTTTAATTTTAACATAGGAGGTGCTGCACCAGATAAAACCATTACGAGTGATGTCGTGCTAACCATTAATTTAAATAGTGTAGATGGAGAAGGAGCGAATGAAAATTTTAGTATTATTGGTGAAGATGGGACCGTACTTGGCGTAACCAGCACATCACCAGCACAATGTGATAATAGCACCACCATTATTACAATTAGTGCCGCAGTTGCTAATAATTATGCACAAGATAGCATAATTACAATCTTCCTAAGTCCTAATGGACAGGGGACAGAAGCCATCAATAATATTTGTACGGATGGCAATGCCAATGTAGTTTTGGAATATAATTTTGAAGCGGCCTCAAATTCCATTGTTCTGGAATATAGTATTGATGGAGGAACGATTGCTAATTTAACAACCAATCCAACGACCATGTTGGACGAAGGTGACCATACCGTTACTTATTATGCAACAGATTGTTCTGGAAATATAGATAGTTGTGCCTATGAAGTGAGGATTGTTGATAAAACTGCGCCTACTTTTGATTGTCCAACAGGCATTGTTGCTTATACAGATTCCAATAGTTGTGAGGCAATCGTAACCTTGCCATTCCCAACCAATTTTGCAGATAATTGTGGGTCATTTAATGATTATAATAGCACTTTAGCGGAGTTCATAACTTTTAAAACAGATGCCAATGCAGGTCTAGTACCCAATGATATTTCTCAAACTTTCACCTTAAATTCCCCCAATGCCATTGGAGATGGTACGTTAACTGTATCTTTCTTGGGAGATAATAAAGATGCGGGTGAATTTTTTAATATTTATGGAGAAAATGGCTTATTACTAGGAACGACTATTCTGGGAGACACTTTGAGTGAATGTGCTGCGACGGTAACAACGACGTTTAGCATTCCTCAAGATACCTTAAATGCGTGGGCAGCAGATGGTGCTATTACCATCAATGCCATTCCAAATATAGATGCGATTAACTTTGCTGATTTTATCAATCCTTGTGATACTAATTTAAATACCAACCAAACAGACGGGAGTAGTACGTTATCACTTGGTTTAAATTTCCCAACTGTATTAGTCAATTATAGTATAGCAGATACCAACGACATCGTACTGCAAACAGGCATGTTATTGTCGCCAGCTAATGATGTAAGTGAAAATTTCCAAGTGGGGATGAATAGGGTCACTTATACGATTGCAGATGCCTCTGGCAATATGGCTTCTTGTATGTACACGGTAGAAGTGCAAGATACACTAGCGCCAATAATTATATGTAAAGACAATTTTGTTGTACAAACCAATCCATCAGGAGATACCACAGATTTGACGCTCTTAGTAGATAGTTTGGTGACAAGTATAAGTGATAATTGTGGGGTAGAAAGCGTGGTTATTTCCCCTAATAATTTCTCTTGTGTGGATGAAGGAATGATAACCGTATCTGTGACCGTGACGGATAGTTCGGGCAATTCAGCAACTTGTGAATCTATTATAGAAATTGGTGTGGAAACCATCACTCCAAATTTTTCAGTAGGGGTTTGTAACAATGATGCCTTATTTTTATTTGCAGATACGACCTTCCAGACAGCAACTTCTCCTGGAAGTACTTTTATGTATAATTGGACAGGACCAAATAATTTTACATCTACCGACAAAAATCCAATCATTTCGAATGTAGGGAGCAATAACTCAGGAAATTATACCTTAACCATAACAGGGGAAACAGGTTGTACAGCTACAGGAACTACGTTTATAAATATTAGCAATGTAGATGTTCCTTTATTAAATACAGCCAGTAGTTCTGTATGTACAAATGAAGCGATTACCCTAACAACTAGTGCTGCCAATTGTACAAATTTAGCATACCAATGGTTTGAAATAGTGAGTAGAACGGCACCCTTAGCGGATACAATAATGCTAGTTGGTACAACCGCTATTCCATCATTTAGTATAGAAAATCCGACGGCAGGTAGCCATTCTTATTATTTAGTAGTCGAGTGTGATGATTGTACTTCCTTAGGGTCGGAAATCGTTTCGATTACTGTTTTTGAGGTGCCTACTGCGGTAACAGGAATGCCAGTCGTTAATATTTGTGAGGGCGAAAGTATAGCCTTATCGTCTCCATTGACGGACCAAACTTGTACTTATAGTTGGGTTGGGCCAGGGTTTACTGCTGATTTGCCAACACCTGCCCCAATAGCAAATGCTACAGAAGCCAATGAAGGCGTTTATACCTTAACAGTTAGCAAAAATGGATGTGTATCTGAAGAAGCATTTACGGTAGTAAATATAACAAATAGTCCAGACCAACCGGGGATAGCCAATGAATCAGGCGCTATTATTTGTGAAGGAAGTGAGTTGGTTTTAAAAACCGATGTGCTTAATGCCAATACCTATACCTGGACCAATACCACCACTTTTGCAAGTTTCACAACGACCTCTCCAGAATTAAGAATAGATACGTCGAAATTGACAGATGAGGGAATGTGGACGGTGACGGTCGAAGCATCAAATTGTACCTCTATGCCATCGGAAGCAGTAGCGGTTGAAATAGAAGCGAAACCAAATGGCACGCCATTCTTTGAAGGGGCAGCCTGTGAAGGTAGACTATTACAATTAAACGTAAACCCAATTATCGCAGGGGCAGGATATGAGTGGACGGATGCGGCAGGAACGGTCTATTTTGGCGCAAGCCCAGAAGTGCCAGTTCAGTCAGAATATACGTTGACGATTACATCCGTCAATGGTTGTGTAACCACACAAGAACTACCAATAGATGTGCAAGTGACGCCAGTGATTACGACACTATTTGATTCAGGCGATGCTGACCCGTGTATTGTACCAGAAGATACAGATATTCAAATTACTGGAGATGTTTTTCCAGCCAATGATGGTACCTATACCTACTCATGGACGACCCCTGATGGAACGATGATGGCACCGATGCCAGATAGTATGTTACTGATTCCAAATGCTATTGCCTCCTCTGTAAATGGGACTTATACCTTAGTCGTCAATACAGGTGCGGGCTGTCAATCTGACCCAGTTTCAACGATTGTTGAAACGGTAGATATTCCAGTGCCGAATCCGGTAATAACCGTTAATGAAACGGACCTTTGCGAAGGTCAAACATTAATGTTAACTGCAACAGAATATCCAAATATTTCAGCAGAATATAGATGGCAAATTACTTCCATTATGGATACCATTACACAATCGCCTGTTTTGGTATTAGATTCAGTCACCACTGCTTTAAATGGAGTCGTTTCCTTACAAGTTTTTAATGGGGACTGTCCATCTGTAGGTACGGCTACAATGGCGATTCGTGTGAGTCCACCCTTAGCCCAGCCAACGATTAATACGCAGACAAATTTCTGTTCAGGAGAGACCATTACTTTGGTAACATCAGAGGTGCCTAATGCGACTTACTTGTGGGAAGGGCCTAATTTTACGGCTTCTTCTTCTACACCAGATATCGTCATTTCAGCAGCAGCGAGTGTACAAAATAATGGTGGCTATACGGTTCAAATATTATCTAATAATTGTACTTCGCCAAAATCAGAGCCGCTGGTTATCACAGTAAATGAGGTACCAAACGCTCCAATTGCTAACAACAGTGGAGATATATGTCTAGCGAATACACAGGATATTATTTTATTTATTGATGAAGAAAATTCACCAGCGGGAGTCGAATATCGCTGGTATGATGTATCAACTGGAAATTTAGTGGCAGGTCCAAATACCTTTAAGTCACAAATCATCGAGGCGACGAATTTACCTGAAGGCGTTTATCAATATTATGCAACGCAAACGTTAAACGGCTGTGAATCGGCTAGTTCCAATATTACGCAAGTAACCATCGCAGACATTCCAAATGAGTTGGCTCAATTATGTGCAGGAGATATGACGATATGTGATTTGGACAATGCCGTTATTTGTGCCTTAGCACCATCTCAAGGTATCGGTACTTGGACAACAGACGATGCCAATGTCGTTATAGATAATCCAAATTCACCAGAAACAAGTTTGAGTGGCTTGTTGCCGGGTAGCACTTATACGTTCTTTTGGCGCTTGTCGAATGGCGTGTGTGGAGAATATTCAGCCACTAGGTTGATAGTTGAAGTAGGGGTCGCAGGAGCCGTAGCCAAAGTCTGTAGCCCATTGATAGAAGCATGCGAAGGCAATACGGTTAACCTTTGTGCCAATCCAGTGCCAGCAGGCTTTGACGGACAATGGAGTCAGCCAAGCGGTCAAGCAGCCTTAGGGGTCACGATAGATGATGCTGCCGCTTCAAACACCACGGTATCGATGATAGAACCGGGCAATCCATTCAATGACTATACTTTTTATTGGACCGTCATTGATGACCAAGGTATCTGTTCGGGTACAGATACGATGAATGTCAGGGTGTATGGAATTCCAGATGATGTGGCCTTGATTGCAGACAATGAGTTGATTGCTTGTAATGGCGATGCCGTAGTTACCGCTAATGCTATTCCAAATGGTTTGATGGGTAATTGGTCGAGTCCAAATCCAAATATTATCATAGAGACACCCAATAATGCAACTACCAATGTTAGTAATTTAAGTGCAGGGATGAATACACTCGTTTGGAGCTTACAATCAGGTGCTTGTACAGATTTTTCTTCCGATGAAATTATTGTTTTTTATGAAGCAATGCCCGAGGCAATAGACGATGTGTATGACATAGGATTTAGTAGTAGTTCTTCATTAGATGTCACAGAGAATGACCAGATATTTTCACCAGATTATGAAATATCCATCCTATCGTCACCCATGAATGGAACGGCAGAAGTAGATGTTAATGGATTAGTAAATTACACGGCGAATGAGAATTTTGTTGGAACAGATTTCTTTACTTATGAACTCTGTAATCCTACGTGTGCAAGTGATTGTTCGACGGCAGAAGTAGCACTGGAAGTTGGGCAAGATGCAAGTTGCATTGTACCGACTATTATGACACCTAATAATGATGGCGTGAATGATGTCTTTATGATTCCTTGTATTGAAACAGGAAATTTTCCTGGGAATGAAGTCATTATTTTCAATCAATGGGGAGACGAAATATTCCGTTCTGCACCTTACACGAATAATTGGCGAGGCACCTATAATGGAGAAGATGTGCCCGCAGGTACTTATTACTACGTTATTGCTTTTGATAGAAATACAGAGCCAACAGCAGGCTTTTTGATTATAGAAAGGTAGAAAATAGTTTAAATCATGATGATTTTAAAATCATCATGATTTGTAAAAAATAAAAAATCATGAGGAAATTTTTACTGTTTTCATTATTCGCTATGTTGTCAACAATAGTTGGCGCACAGCAAGATGCGCATTATACGCAGTTTATGTATAATAAATTGAGTTATAATCCAGCCTATGCAGGGAGTTTAGATGCAATTTGTGCGACTGCAATAGTCCGAAATCAATGGTTAGGTTTAGAAGGCGCCCCCGAATCGCAAGTATTCAATATAGATGCAGCTTTACCTGATAATCGAATAGGGATAGGGTTAAATTTAGCTAGAACAACGATTGGCATTTCGACGAACTATAATGCCGATTTGTCCTATGCTTATAGAGTGCCTGTGGGCAAAGGAAATATTGGTATTGGGTTGCAAGGAAGCATTCGTTCTTTTAATGCAGACTATAATGACCCTCGCCTAATATCAACCCAAGCAATAGTGACGGATGCTAGTATTCCTGTTGGTATGCAAAATAAGTTGACGCCTAATTTTGGGGCGGGTGTTTATTATAAAGAAGACAAATTGTATGTAGGTTTTTCTGTCCCCCGCTTATTAGAAAATAATATTGATTTTTCAGAAGATGCGACGATTATTTCTCAGTCAATTCGGCATTTTTATTTGATGGGAGGTTATGTTTTTGAGGTGAATGATAGAGTGCAAATACAACCACAAGCATTGGTGAAGTATGCAGAAAACACCCCTTTAGATGTAGATTTAAATGTCAATGCTATTTTTATGAATAAGTATATGGTTGGCGCAAGTTATAGAGTAGGAGGTTCGACACGAGGGATACCAGCAGAATCTATAGATATTTTATTTAGCACCCAAATTAATCAAAATCTATTGTTTGGCATCGCTTATGATGTAACTGTTTCAGAGCTTCGAGATTATAGTAGTGGCAGTATTGAAGCGATGGTGAGATACTGTTTTAAGCGTAAAAAATCGAGTAGTGAGGAAGTAGAAGGCGATTATTTAAACCCAAGATTCTTTTAAAATATAAATTACGGTAAACTAATTTATCCCAACAGAACATTCAAACACATAACCATGAAAAAATAAGTTCGTCATTTTAGGCTGTCTCATAAGTCCTTTTTTGAAGAATAATACCAAATAAAGTACTGGTTTCTTTTTTTGCACGATGCATTTCCCCCTTTGGAGGGGGTTAGGGGGAGGAAATCCACACTTTATTCGGCTTTGAAATTTTAGTTTACTTATGCGACAGTCCCGAAATGTTAAGGAACGGACTTATTTTTTCATTATCAACAAAGCCCATGAAAAAGGTAAGTTTTATCATAACCCTTTTCCTTTTAGGACATTATCTTCAAGCACAAGACCCATCAACTTCTTTGACTTCCAAAGTCAATATAAAAGAGGTAGTTCATACGGCTATGGAGGTCCAAAATACGTTCCGAATCAATTCAAAAAAATTAGAATTTTCTCCGACCTATTACCAAAATGGAATTGTCTATGTGACGGCAGATTTGGAAGGACAAAAGATAGATGGAAATATTGGAGTTCCGTTTTTTGAATTATTCTATGCAGAATTAGATGGGACAGGAATGCCTAGCAACCCACAATCTTTTTCCGCCAAGGTCAATTCTTCTACCCACGAAGGTCCAGTAGCATTTAATTTTAGAGAAGACCTCCTTTACTTCACGAGTAATAGTGAGATGAAAAATAGTAAGGGGAAGTTTACCAATAAAATTTATGAAGCTACTCGTGGGTCAAACGATTGGGAGAATAAGAAAGCCTTACCTTTTAATAGCAATGAATATTATACCATGCATCCAACGTTGGTAGCGAATGGGATGAAACTCTATTTTGCCTCTAACCGACCGGGCGGATATGGTGGAACAGATATTTATTACGTGGAAAAAATAGGCGAACAGTGGCAAGAACCGGTCAACATGGGGCCTACGGTAAATACCAATAAAAATGAAGCCTTTCCTTTTATTCACGAATCGGGCATGTTGTTTTTCTCTTCAGAAGGACATGCAGGATTAGGTGGATATGACCTATATGCCGTCAATACTTTAGAAAAAGAAATAAGTGAACTGCTTCATTTAGGCACTCCTTTTAATACTGAGCAAGCAGATTTTGGTTTAATCTTAAATCCAACAGGGACCCAAGGTTATTTTACCTCCGCTAGAATTGGTGGCATCGGACAGGATGATATTTATTTATTTGATGCGCCAAATGGTTTATTTGCAGAAGCAACGCCAACAGAAGCAATGGCTAAGATTACAGTCATAGAGGAATTAAATGGGGCCTTGATACCGAATGCAGGGGTATATGTGTTTGAAAAAAATAAAAGCGGCCTTTACGGCAAAGAAGATTTATACGAAGTGGTCTTAGAAGCAAAATCAGACAATCCAGATGAAATGGAAGTTCGATTTGTGATGAAAGATGAAGTAGGACAACCACATTTTTACACCGATGCACAGGGCTTAATTACTACCCAATTAGCGACCAATCAGGATTATTTGTTTTTAGTAACAAAAGAAGGGTACGTCCATAAAGAATTACGTTATTCGACAACGGGACAAACTGTACCAATGTTAGTGCAAATTCCCCTAGAATCTAAGCAATGTATCACTTTGAGTGGTATTGTTCGCAATGCAGGAACAGGCGTAGTTATTCCCAATGCTAACATTTTAATCGAATCTGATTGTGAAAATATTTCGGAAACTATGATGACGAATGCCAATGGCTTATATGAATATTGTTTGCCAAGAGGCTGTGAGTACGGAATTCGGGTAGAAAAAGAAGGATTTAGCAGTGTTCTCACGAATATCTCGACTATAAACCTAAACCAATCAGCTATCTACAAAGACATCAATTTACAAGCTTTTGAAACGTCCTTAAATATTTCTTCTGATAAATTAAAAGAAGGAGCGACCATCGTTTTAGAAAACATTTATTACGATTTTAATAAATCAGCGATACGAGCAGGGGCAGCAGAAGAACTAGATGCTTTGGTGACCTTGATGGAGCAATATCCAAGTATGGAAGTAGAACTAACGGCGCATACCGACGCTAGGGGAGATGCCAAATATAATCGGGCGCTTTCCAGAGAAAGAGCTTTCGCAGCAAAAGATTATTTAGAGATGAAAGGTATTTCAGAAACAAGAATAACCGCTAGAGGAATGGGAGAAGTAGCGATTAGAAATCATTGTGGAAATGGCGTGAAATGCTCCGATGAAGAACACCAATATAATCGCCGAACAGAAGTAAGAGTAACCAAATTACTAGAGAATGTAGGCATCCAATATAGCGGGAAGTAACAGGTAGCACATGACCCGCCCGACTGCGAAGCGGGCTGGTTTATCCTGTCCTGTTCAAAAGTCTTCAGACTTTTCATTCGATATTTCATGCCGATAGTTATCGGCAGGAGACTTGAACCATCAAGTGCTATCCGTGCCGTTCAAACCCATATTACGTACCTACGGCACGCTTAGCGCATACTTTTACCTCTGAGGATTACCCATGTTAAGTACCTAGCGGTACTATAAGTAGGCAAAGTAGACTTGTGTGCATGACATAGATTTCTAAAAATCTGACATATCTAGTCTTCCTTTATAAAGGCTAGAGAAAAATAAAATACTTTTGCAAGCGATGAAAAAAAATTGCGGATTATCAAATAATTACTTTTTTAAATTGATGACAATCAATTCAAAAAAGAATCAATTGAAAATCTAAAAGCGCAATTTATTTTTCATCGACATTAAATAGGTAAAAGCAAAAGATTTTGATAGCAAAAATAGACGATTCCAAAAATAAGATAGACGTATATTGCGAGGCACACACCACGCCTCAATCAGATTTGCTCTATCAATTAGAAAGAGAAACTTACCTCAAGACCTTAGCACCCCAAATGGCAAGTGGTCATTTACAAGGTCAATTGTTGACCATGCTTTGCCAATTAATTCAACCCAAAATAGCGCTAGAAATCGGCACTTTTACGGGCTACGCCTCCATTTGCATTGCAAATGGCTTACCGCCAAAAGGCATCCTTCATACCATTGAGGTCAACGAAGAAATCGCCTATATCAGCAATAAATATTTTAAGCTTTCAAAAGTCGGAGAGAAAATAAAACCCTATCTTGGAGATGCCAAAGACATTGTTCGAGAGCTGCCTTATCCCTTTGATTTTGTGTTTATAGATGCAGGGAAAAAAGACTACGGGGCACATTTTGATTTGGTAATTGATAAAGTCAAATCTGGAGGCATACTCTTAGCGGATAATGTCCTTTGGAGTGGCAAAGTCGCCGAAAAAAAGCTAGACAAAGCGACTAGACGATTAGATGATTTTAATAAAAAAATACAGCAAGACGACCGAGTAGAGAATGTGTTATTGCCGATACGAGATGGGCTATTAGTCATACGAAAAAAATAATACATTCCCCAGGTCCCGTAGGGACCCAACATAGGAGAGGTTGGGATGCTAACCTTTAATAGCTAACCACTTACAAAGCCTAACAGGTTTAAAAAACTGTATCCAGAACAAACTGAAGTTTGTGCTACCAGTACACAACTTGGGTTAACTAGGCTTTACGTCTTCAAAATCAACCAAATAATAAATATCCGCTAAACTTATTTCTATACCTAAAGAATGTAAATAGATTTTAGCATCCAGACCCGTCGCATTAGAAATTCGCCAAACATTCTCGGCTTCCTTATACCAAGATTCTACTTTAGCTTTCTCTTGGGTAATCAATACATATTCTTTAAAGGAAGGTAAGGAGCGATATTGGGTGAATTTTTCACCTCGGTCGTAGCCTTCCGTAGATGGAGATAACACTTCAACGACTAATAAAGGATTAGTGATGACATCTTTTCGATTGTTGTGAAAATTTGCTTTTTCACAGATAACAGATATATCTGGATAGATACTTTTATCGTAATCTTGGATATAAATCTTTTGGTCACTATTGACTACACGACACTTCTGGTCCTTCTTTTTTAATTCATTTCCAATAGCATTGCCAGCATTCTGTCCAATGGTGTTATGGTCAAACGACCCACCAGCCATAGCCACGATTTTTCCGCTATTAAATTCACTTTTATAGACGGCTTCATCTTCCATAGCTAGGTATTCCTCGAAAGTATATGTTTCTTTTTGATAATTAGGTTTGGTATCCATTTATCGAATTTTAAAAGCAATTTATACAAAAATAACGAAAATTATCCTAAAAATGTACCAATATTGAATCCATAACGTCTAAACCAAAAACGAATAATAACAATGAAAATATGCTCTTTTTTAGCCACCTTTTGCTGTTTTTTACAACTGTCAATAGCTCAAACCAGCACCTTTTCCATAGCCTTAAATCAAGACAATGCTTTTGGATTTGCTCCTGCGGTGTACGGTAGTTTTGGCATCAAAGAAAATTTAGATTTTACCTACTATGGTATTTTTTGGACCAATCACGCCTACACCAACGAAGGCGGCGACGCTTGGACAGAAACAGGCATCGGGCTAGGTTTTCCTGCTTTAGATGGCAAGGCTTATATCAATCCATCTTTAGGATTTACGCATGGCAGTTTATTATCGAATAGTCCATCGGGTAGTTTTGGCGAAGGCATTGTTCCTAACGTAGTGGCTTTTTATGCGGATGATAAATTGGAAACGGAGTTGTATTTTGGTTATTACAAAGCATTGCGAGATGGTGGCGTTTCTGCGGATTTTATTTTGTATTGGGCTTATCCGGGCTATGTTTTTTCAAATAAATTTTCGGCAGGGCTGCACTATGAGCAATTCCATTTAACAAGAGATGATACGGGGCTTTCCGAAAATCAATACCAATGGTTAGGCGCTTATGTGAAGTTTACTTCGGGTGATAAATACACCTTCCGTTTTTCTTTTGGGGATAATTTGAATGATAATCCTTTGTATTCGGGTAGTTTTTATAAGTTGGGGGTTTTTATTCCTTTGATGTGATGAGTTAATAATCAATACCAAGTGCATCCATTGTCTCGATATTTAGATTTCCAATTGGTAGATTTAAGTCACTTTGGAATTTTTTTAATGTTTCCATAATCTCTTCTGGACCTATTAATTCATTCTCATTTAGTTTAAAATCATAGTTTCTTTCACTTAGTTGCAGAAATAGCTCTTCATAAAGTTCAGCAGTTATTTTACTTTGACAAATTACTTCTCGCCATTCATTTCCTGCACCATTTTTTATAAGCACTTCTGTGTTAAAGGATTTTAATTTGTAATCTTTGGTTAAGCTTGTATCCGTAACGACGTAAAGTTCAGCAGTTTCTCCTGGAATTTCTACTAAACACCAAACCAAACAATCATCAGGGGCGGCTGATAAACAGTTTCGGTCGGCTTTTCTTTTGACCCATTTAGTAGTTGGTGATTTTATGGTTACTTCCCTAAATTCCACATTATCGTCATTATAATCTGCTCCAGTGTAGACTGGAATCAATTCTACTTCCTTTTCAAGTTTATCTAAAATAAGACATTTTGCATAGCATTTGCCTGGCTCTCTAACAAAATTATTGTCTTCAGACTCATAATTATTATCACTATAATATTCCTGAGATACAGAACAGCTAACTACCAAATAAATAACAGCAAGACAAGCAAGTTTTACAAAAAAAGCTTTCATCAAAATTGGTTTTGTAGACTTAATAATATAGTTGTTTTTTGAACCCTACCTTGGCACCTCAATTTTCTTCAAAATATCCGTCACCACATCCTTTGTGTTATAGCCATCAATTTCTCGTTCAGAAGACAAAATAATGCGATGGTTTAGTACAGGATTTGCAACATATCGAATGTCGTCAGGCGTTACAAAATCTCGATTATTCATAGCGGCATAAGCTTTAGATGCTTTCATAATCGCCAAAGAAGCACGAGGAGAAGCCCCTAAAAATAAATCTTTATTATTTCGAGTATTATGAATGATGGCAGCAATGTAG
>CALLVC010000484.1 GCA_938010785.1 uncultured Saprospiraceae bacterium | reverse complement strand
TCCACATAATTCCCGTCAATTGGAAAAAATTAAAGGTGAACTGTAATATTTATGTTTTAAGCAGGAAAGATGTGACCCACTATGCTTAATTTTAAGGAAATTTTAAAAGTTTGGGAATAGTACATTTGCCTATTTAAAGCGTTATAGTATAAAGAAAAAGATTAATTTATAAACAACACATCTTATGTCAATTGATAAAAAAATACACAGCTTGCTATTTTTAAGCCTATTTATCCTTAATAGCATAGTCGCTCAAATGACGGAAAGACCTGCCGAAATAGCATGGAGTAATCCCTACAGTGAGCCGCCTAAAAGTATGTTGACCAAAATCATCCACACGGATGCAACAGGTTTTTATGGCTTGCGCTTACAAGCAGCGGGGGTAACAGCAGGCAAAGCTGATGTTTTTGTAGAATATTATTCAAAGGAGGACTTAAAGCTAAAAAAGACCGAAACCTTAGATTTAAAATTTAAAAATAAAACTAGGGATTTTGAGGATGTGCTAATGATGAAGGGGAATAAGATGTATTTCTTGACCTCTTTCAATAATCAAGCGAAGAAAAAGAATTACTTATTTGCCCAATCGGTTAACTTAAAGAATCTTCGCCCTTCTCCTAGGTTGAATAAAATCTCGGAAGTAGCTACCAAAAATATATATGAGGAAGGGGGGTTTAGAAGTCATATCTCTAAGGACACATCGAAGATTTTAATCTATTCGATGCTACCGAAGAAGAAAAAAGAACCAGAGCAATTTTCGTTGCAAGTTTTCGACCAAGATTTCACAGAGCTTTGGTCCAAAGAAATTCAATTGCCTTTCAATTCTAAAAATTTCAGCGTAGAGGAATATCGGGTGGACAACCAAGGCAATGTCTACATGCTAGGCGTTATTTATGAAGACCAATCAAAGTTTCGCCGAAGTGGAAAGCCAACCTATCAATATGTCTTATTAGCTTATCGCAATAATGGAGCAGATGTAGAAGAGTATAAAGTAGACTTAGGAGATAAATTTATTACCGATTTGACGTATCGAGTCGCTCGTAATGGCGATTTAGTATTTTCGGGATTCTATTCTGACAAAGGAACTTATAGTGTAAAAGGAACTTATTTTTTCCGATTAGACCCGACAACTAAGGAGATAAGTAATAAAAATTTAAAAGCTTTTGATTTTAAATTTATTACAGAATATATGACTGCGAAAAAAGTAGATAAGGCTAGAAAGGCAGATAAAAAAGGAGATAAAAAGAAAGCGCCAGAATTGTACCAATATGCCTTGGATGAACTAATCTTAAGAAGTGATGGAGGTGCGGTATTAATAGCTGAACAATATTTTGTAGAAGAACGCTACGATAATAATAACTTTGGTCCATATGGCTACGGTGGGAGGTTTGGGAGATTTGGAGGGTTTGGTGGCAGCCGCTTTAATCGCTTTGGCAATCCTTATGGATTTAATAATTACCGAGACCAAGTTTATGAATATAATTATAATGACATCATCGTAGTCAATATCAAACCAACAGGAGAAATTGAATGGACCGCTAGAATTCCAAAGCAACAAGTCACTACTGACGATGCGGGCTATTTTTCTTCTTATGCGATGTCTATTGTGAAAGACAAATTTCACTTTGTCTTTAATGACAATCCCAAAAATTATGACCCGAATGATAAAAGCAATAGGTTGTATAATTACAATGGGCGAAATTCGGTAATTACCCTAGCCACGGTCGATAAAGATGGAGGGGTGCAAATGGACCCAATCTATGACAATCGTCAAGCGGGCATCACTACTCGGCCCAAAATATGTAAGCAAATCGGTAGAAATGAGATGTTGATTTATGGAGAGCGCGGGCGGAAGTATCGGTTTGGGAGTTTGAAGTTTTGAGGCTGGATACTGGATGCTGGGTGCTGGATGCTAGATACTAGATGCTGGATACTAGATGCTGGATACTGGATGGCTAATCAGTAGCTTTAAAGTCATACAGTTTTGAGCGTAAAGAAAAGAGAATTGAATTGATTGGAAGCATACTGGAATATTTTGGGCTTTAAAAGCTAAATATTATTTTGCTTTTTATCCAATTAATGTATCTACGTTCTTTTCTTAATTTTGGGTGATGAAGGCAAAAACTAGCATCCAGTATCCAGCATCAGTTACTCACTTTGGGCTTTGATGTCCTTTTTCTATAGAATTCAAAAAATTATTTATTTTTTTGCCAAGTATGGTGGGCGAAATTGGAGTTTGTCCCGAACAAATAGTGCCGTAGGTACTAAATATTGGTAAAACATAGCAATCAAATAGGGGTATTTGGTCGTGCCGTAGGTACGCAACATGATTTTGGCACTCATGTTACGTACCTACGGCACGATTTGATGGTGCCAATTCTATAATTTATTGTCTACCTATGTTTAGTCCCTAGCGGGACTTGGGGACAAAACCCGATTCCACCCAAGTATGGTTAATCTTTGATGAATACTGGTAATTTTTTCTTTGTCTGTATAAGATTTAGTCTTATAAAGAGTTTCTAAGTGGTCAATGGTTTCATCATTTGAAGCGAGCGCATAAATAATGAATCGAATATAATCATTTTTATAACGTCTCCTACCGTACCCCTCAACAATATTAGATTTTACAGATTTACTA
>CALLVC010000483.1 GCA_938010785.1 uncultured Saprospiraceae bacterium | reverse complement strand
TATTTTACACAGTCCTTACCTTCATATTTTGTAAAACCTCGCTTTCTCCGTACTTTTGCGCTTTCTTAAAAAGAAAACTAACTCCCTAACTTTTCTTTATATATAAAAACATTTAGCTCTGAATGATAAGTTCGTCCATTTAACGAATTCATCATTTCTACCTGTCGGTAGACAGGCATCATTCACCATTCATCATTAATAAAAAATGGCAGTTAAAAAAATCAACTCTGCACTGATTTCGGTATTTTCCAAAGATGGTTTAGCACCAATCGCTCAAGAACTCCACAAATTAGGCGTTAAAATTTACTCTACAGGTGGCACTCAAAAATTTATTGAAGGCTTGGATATTCCAGTTACTTCTGTAGAAAGTGTAACTTCCTATCCTTCTATTTTAGATGGTCGAGTAAAGACTTTGCACCCAAAAGTATTTGGTGGATTATTGGCAAGAAGAGAAGAAGCTCATTTAAATCAATTAAAAGAATATGAGATTCCAGAAATTGATTTAGTCATTGTGGATTTATATCCATTTGAAGAGACCGTTGCAAATACGGATGATGAATCAGCGATTATTGAAAAGATTGATATTGGTGGAATTTCCTTGATTCGGGCTGCTGCCAAAAACTTTAAAGATGTGGTGGTTGTTCCTTCAAAAGAGGAATATGGGATGATACAGGAGTTATTGGTCCAAAAGCAAGGATTTACCAACGAAGAAGAAAGAAAAGAATTGGCAAGAAGAGCGTTCAAAGTATCTTCAAACTATGATGTAGCTATTTTTAATTACTTCAACGAAGGAACGGCTGATTTGTCTTTCAAATATAGCATTCACCGTTCTGACATCTTACGATATGGAGAAAATCCACATCAAGAAGGAGTCTTCTTCGGGGAGTTTGATGAGATTTTCGTTCGATTAGGCGGTAAACCAATTTCTTATAACAACCTTGTGGATATTGACGCAGCGGTGCAAATCATGCGTGAATTTAAAGATGCAGCGCCAACTTTCGCTATTCTAAAACACACCAATACTTGTGGTTTAGCGTCTCGTGATAATTTATATGATGCGTGGACGGCAGCTTTGGCTTGTGATAATGTCTCTGCTTTTGGTGGAATTTTCATTTGTAATAAATCAGTCGATTTAAAGACTGCACAAGAGATAGATAAGTTGTTTTACGAAGTATTAATCGCACCAGATTTTGATTCTGATGCTTTTGATTTATTATCAAAAAAGAAAAAACGTATCTTGTTAAAAATTAAAGACTTTTATATCAATAAGCGTAGCTTTAGAAGTTTATTGAATGGGGTCGTTGAGCAGGATATGGATTTAAAAGCAGAAGTAGCAACCGCATTAAAACAAGCTACCACCAAAGCACCAACAGCATCAGAAGTAGAAGATTTATTATTTGCTTCTACTAGTGTAAAGCATCTGAAGTCTAATGGTATTGCTTTAGTCAAAAACAAGCAATTAATCGGCATGGGTTGTGGGCAACCATCAAGAGTGGATGCATTGAAACAAGCCATTGTAAAAGCAAAAGCGTTTGGTTTTGATTTGACAGGGGCGGTGATGGCATCCGATGCTTTTTTCCCATTCCCTGATTGTGTAGAAATAGCAGACAAAGAAGGTATCACCGCGGTTATCCAACCAGGTGGTTCGATTAGAGATAAAGATAGTATCGCTTATTGTGATGCAAATGGGATGTCGATGGTGATGACTGGTACTCGGCACTTCAAACATTAAATTTGAGAATAGAGAGTAGAGACCGTCCATTTCATGGACTGAGAGAATAGAGACTTATCATATCAAATATGGTATGTCTTCTATTCTCTCAGTAAATTTTTGTTTACGGTCTCTATTCTCTGCTCTAAAAAAGTAAAATATGCGAACATTAAGTACTATAGGAGACCCAACTTTTATCAAAAAAGAATTGAGTAGTTTGGACCAATTCTTTATGAAATATTTGAAAGATGAGCGAGACTTACCTTTTATTTATTTGATGATAAAGTTATCGTTGCTGTTTATTACAACGGCGATTGTTTTGTTTACCATTGAAGCGGGGACCCCCCTTTGGTGGGTATTGGCAGTAGCTTACGGTGTTGGTTTATTAATTTATACTGGACCGTTTACTTTGATGCTGCACAATACAAGTCATAGGCCCTTATTTAAAAGAGAATACAAATGGGGTAACCGTTTAATTCCTTGGGTTTTATGTCCATTTATGGGGCAATCTCCAGATACTTATTTTGCCCATCATATTGGCATGCACCATGCTGAAGCCAACCTTGAACCGGACTTAAGTTCAACGATGAAATACCAGCGAGATAATGTCTTGCATTATTTACACTATTTCATTCACTTTCTATTTCTAGGGGTTATTCAATTGGTGATGTATCATCGAGATACGAACAAAAAGAAGTTCATGAAGCAGGCGATGATTGGCGAATTGACCTTTCTTGCATTGTGGGCAGTAATGTTGTATTTCAATTGGCAAGCAACTTTATTAGTTTTCATTTTGCCGACGATTATCGTACGTTTTGCGATGATGTCTGGTAATTGGGCACAGCATGCTTTTATTGATGCTAGTCAGCCAGAAAATAGCTATTTGAATAGCATCACTTGTATCAACACGGTGTATAATAAGAAGTGTTTTAATGATGGTTACCATATTGGGCATCACTTAAAGCCACACATGCATTGGACAGATATGCCCGAAGATTTTCAAAAAAATATAGATAAGTACATTAGCCATAAATCAATCGTTTTTGAAGGCATCGACTATTTTGCTATCTGGGCTTTATTAATGGTCAAAGCACATAAAACATTGGCTGGTTATGTGGTGAATATTGGCAATACTTATAGTTCCAAAGAAGAAATTGTGGCTTTATTGAAGGAACGATTGAAGAAGATTGATTAAAATGGAGTATGGAAAATAATGACCAACTCCAAGCTTTTCTCAAAGCAAATCTTAAAAGTAATTTAGCTAAATTAGCCTTCAAAAAAACGCTCGTCGAAGGTTATGACAATCGCTTTGTCCTTAACCAATTGTACGGCAAACAAAAGGCAAAAAATAAACTCCCCTATCTTTTTGCCAACGACCAAATCCACTACCCTACCAAAGTGTCTGTAGAACAAAGTTCTTCTGAAAAAACGGCTATTTGGAAAGCCAATTTAGTTAGTGGAGATGCTTTATTGGACATGACAGGCGGTTTTGGCGTGGATACTTACCATTTTTCAAAACGTATCAAACAAGTAACTTACCTAGAAAAGAATATTGAATTATTCGATATTGTTAAACATAACTTTGAAGTATTAAAAGCCAAAAATATTACACCTGTTAATGGGGATTCTCTTTCTTTTTTAGAAAATACAACTCAAAAATTTGATTGGATTTATTTAGACCCTGCCCGAAGAGATGAAGCGGGAGGTCGCAAAATTGGATTAGCAGGATATTTTCCTAACCTATTGGACATTCAAGATTTATTATTCCAAAAAACAAAGCAGGTTTTAGTCAAAGTTTCTCCGATGTTGGATATACAGCAAGCGATTCAGCAATTGGGTACGGTGCAAAAGGTAATTATTTTGGCGGTGCAGAATGAAGTAAAAGAATTGCTTTTAGTGCTAAATAAAGTAGGAGATACGTTGAAAGTATCTCCTACTTTTAACGCCATTAATCTAAAAAAAGATGGAACAACTATAGAATACCAACCTTCAGCTAATTCAGACCGAGCTGACTTAATTTTTAGTTATCCTAAAAAATATATTTACGAACCTAATGCAGCTATTTTAAAAGCAGGCTTATTCAATGAAATAGCCATTGATTTTGATTTAGTCAAACTCCATTCTAATACGCATTTATACACTTCCGATAATTTAATCAATAACTTCCCCGGGCGAAGTTTTAACTGTTTAGCTGTTGAAAGTTTTAATAAAAAAGCAGTTGCGCCTCATTTAGAGAATAAAAAAGCGAATATTACGACGCGTAATTTCCCTTATGCTGTTGCTCAAATTAAGAAGAAATTGGGTATAAAGGATGGCGGTAACCACTATTTATTCGCTTGTACTTTGTCGGACGATAAATTGGCTATTTTAATTTGTGAAAAGTCTAACTAAATACCTAATTTCGATTTTGTAATTTATTCTACTAATCTACTATGTAGCCCATAGTATCACAAATCGCATATCATCATGTCCAAACTAAAACCACTATCAGGCAAAGATTTAGATGCTATCCAACCTATCATGGATGCTGCTGAAAAAGGGATGGGCTTTGTGCCAAATTCCATTAAAATAATGGGGCGAATTCCTGCACTCGTAGGTAGTTTTGGGATGCTGACCGTTAATATCATTGGGCAAGCAGGTCAATTATCCCCCTTTGCCGCTATCAAATTGGCGTTTAAGAATATGGGCTGGACGGCAAAGAATATTAAGGACAAAGAACGTGCGCCTTTATATTTAAAAAATCTGGTGGCTCATGTTTCTAGTAATGCCAGCGGTTGCCGATATTGCCAAGCACATACGATTGGTGAAGCCCACAATCACGGTGCTTCGCTCGAAAAAATTGAAGCAGTTTGGGACTTTGAAAATAGTCCTTTATTTGATGAGGCGGAACGAGCAGCCCTTCGTTTTGGTTTTGCTGCGGGTCAAGTACCCAATGGCGTTACCGAAGCACATTTCGCAGAATTGCGCAAACACTTTTCCGAAAAACAAATTGTCGATTTGGGGGCAACGATTGCGCTTTTTGGTTTCTTAAATCGTTGGAATGATACCATGGGAACGCCATTAGAGGAAGGGGCTATTACATTTGCAGAAAAGCATTTGGCTAAGAGTGGGTGGGAAGTGGGGAAGCATAAGTAACATAGCTCTCTGAGCTGTGACAACTAAAACAGTAAGTTCTATACGGTAGGTTCTAAAGATTTGAGTACTTCTCTATATAAAGTCCTTAATTCTCTTAATATTTCAATTGGAGGATTGCCCGCAATAGCAGCAGAAATCAATTGTTCAGATTCTCTAATCTTGCCACAATTAAAAGCTAACCATGCAGCACTTCTAAATAATACCGACCGAGTAGGTTCAGCCTCTGTTTTTGTAAAAAGCTGCCAAGCTGCTGTTTTTTCTTTTTCAAACGCCTCTTTTGTCAATTCTAAATAACGAAGATTGTCACCAGCTTTTTGAGCCGTGAATGCTTCATTGACTTTAGACATTGCTTCATTATGTAATTGCTGTGCATTGCTCATCTATTATTTTTTTATTACTTTGTTTAAAACAATGTTAGTTAATTTCAATATCATCGCCAATGGTAATAAATTACCACAATAAAAATATATAAGTGTAATGCTATGTCAACCAGCCGATTAAGCGGCGATTTCATCAAAATCGGTACGATTAACAGCACCTAATTTCATAATGTCCTGCATTTGAGGTTGATTTAAAATACCCTCTGGGTCAATATTGAGGGTATTTAAAATATATTTGAGGTACTTATGCGCCCTAAAATAGGCTTTTAAGTCCTGAATACTTAGATTTTCTTCCTTCCACTCCTTTTTTGCTTTTTCTAGTAGAATCATAGAAATATTATCCATAAACAAGGATAAGCCGACTGCATTATTTACTTGTATAGGCTTAATATTTTTAAAATCGGCTAAACCAAAATATTGTTTAGCATCTCGAAAATTAAATTCTATTTGAAACCGTAGGGAGTAGAACCTAATTAATTGCTCGGCCTCCAAAGTCAAATCAGTCGAGAACAAAACTACCCGTGCCACTTTTTTCGATACTAAATCAATTTTAAGGATAATGACTACATTAATTAAAGCAGGCATTTTCTTAGTCCATATACCTTTTATTTGATATATTTTAGTACATACACCATCTTCTTCTTGCTGACTAACCAAATAATCATCTGATAATTTTTGGTAATCTAGTTTTTTGCCATATTTCTTAGGGCGACCTCGACCACCATACTTACCCGAATAAGGTAAATATAAACCCGTATTCCGATTCAGTTTGGAAATTAAGTCCAAATCAAACTGAGCTACAATCAAACAGCAAGTTTTATTGCCATAGGCCCCATCTGCTAATACATACTGCAATTCGGGGCATATTAATTTGACCAAAGGTACTACCATGCTCAACAATGCCTCAAAAGATTCATATAACAAGCCTTCTTTCTTAATATTCTGCTTGTTTTTACTGCCTTTTGGACGACCTGCTTTTCGTTTTGCAACAGATTCCATCTTTTTTTTATTTGATGTCCTGTTAACTTTCTTGCCTTTCTTTGATTTGGAGGTCTTTTTTGGTTTAACCGTTTGTCGATGAGTCAAAACAAAAGACTTCTCTTTTTTGGTATCTATCAAAGAAACCACATGATTAGATACCGAACGAATTACATGTCCTGCAATAGAGGAATAAAACCAATCTACACCAAAGGTGCATTTGCCAGCTTTTTTTTCTACTACTTCATCAAAAGCTAAAACCTGTTCGTTTTTTGTCGGGGCATCAATTAGCAGACTCTTTAACAACAACAAATTGAGTTGAAACCAATCTATTGGTAGCTTATAAAAGCGTTGGATACTTCGATAAGAACAGCCTTTATCTGTCCACCGAGCTATATTCTTCATCGTTACGCCTCCTGAACTTACGCAGTATATTCCTTTGATTATTTGCTCAATTATACCTACATTCGTTCCTAAGGCTGGGGCTAAGTTCATTATAAGTTGCTCTAGTTCTAGCATTTTTCGGTAAGGGTTCGTTAGTAATTTTTTTTCGTCAAATCAAAATTATTGACCCTTACCATTTTTTACACATTTATTTTTTTATAACATACCTCTTTTGGCGATGTCATTGAGTAAGGTAATAGCAACCAAAATAAATCTAAAAAAAAGGGCAATAAACCGCTTGCATTGAACTAGCATTTAATCTTGCTTTATAAGTTTTTTTGAAAGTCGTCCAGCTTTTGTTAAGACTTCTACCCAATAAGTACCATTAGGTAGTGCTTGTAAATCAAAGTGATATTCCTCCAAATTT
>CALLVC010000482.1 GCA_938010785.1 uncultured Saprospiraceae bacterium | reverse complement strand
GGTAAAATTTTTAGCTTGAATTTTTTCGATAGTTTTCGTCAAAAAATCAATGCATAGCACCCGCTACGGATTTATTTTTTGGTAAAAAATAGCGGAAAAAGGCTGCTAAAAATTACCCGATTAATTGAGCTGCATTACTTAATATACAGCTACGAATGAATTCGTCGGTACAATATGTACTTATCTTATTCTCCTAAAATCTCCTCAATCTTAACAGCCTTCGAGTGCTCAGAATGTTTAAAATTCTTGTTTGGATTCCCCATTTTAAACAAGGCAGTAAATTGTTTAAAAATAAAAACGGGAAGTCCATAGATAGCTTTCCAAATTTGGTCTGGCACATCTGACAAATATAAAGACCAAATGATATTGACTCCAAAAATACCCAATCCTATGAAAAGATAGATACTCGTAAAGGGGTCAATAAAAATGCCTAGAACTAGTAAAAAGATAGCTGAAAATAAAAGGATAAATAGAGGTGGGGCAATGGTAATTATTCCAAACAGCAATTGATTCCAACTTAAATTGGCTAATCCTTTCAAAATTAATCCAGAAGAATTCGGCAAGTTTTGAAAGTAAGAATATAACCAACGGCTTCTTTGTGTTTCCACCTGGTCTGCCGTAGTCACCTTTTCATCATACACTATAGCTTGCTTAGCAAACACAATATGTTCGTTTCTTCTTAGCAAGAAGTTTTGCAAAATTTTATCTTCTTGTAACATTTTTTTCCAAAGTTCTTTCCCTTGTTGAATCTCTGGGCTATCCAAATACGCTTGGTACAATTGGCTTTCTACCGCCATTCCTGAACCAGAAATTACAGAAGAAGAACCAATCATATAAGGTACGTAACGTTCCACATAATTTTTATAAAATTCTCCTGTAGAATCTGCACAAGCGTAGATAGAATCTAAGTTTTTCGCAGTTCGTTGTCCTTGAATGCTTCTATAACCTTGATTGGCATATAGATTTATTTCTTTTAAAAAATCAGGATGAGTCAAATTATCTGCATCTAAAATAACTGTATAATCATGAGGTCTAACAAAATTTTCCGTAGCATGAATAATTGATTTCGCTTTTAGCCGCAAAGAAGGATTCGGAAAAAACACCGTCAAACGGTCATCTTCCAAAGAAAAATCAGCTGGATTACATTCGTCTCCAATTAAATAAATATGGAAATTCTGGTGAGATTGATTTAATAAAGACTTTACTAAATGTTCCGTGATGGCAACATTTTTATAGGCGGTAATAATACAAGCAAAATCAAATTCTTTTTCCACTTTTTTAGGATCAACCTGCTCTTTAAATAACTGAGCAAATAGAACGGTAATAAAAGGAAAGATTAAAAAGAATAAAATGATACCACTAATTATCAAAAATATAGTTTGCATTTAAAATTGAGTTTTCTCCGTATTAATTATAATGGGAAGTTAAGAAACCATGAAAAAAGAGGATAGTGGGAAGTGGATTAGTCATCAAATTAAACTATTATCAGACAAGTCGCAAAACTTAGTTAAAAAATATTTAAGCAATAGCTTTTACCAAAGGTAAAGCCAATGTTTCTAAGTGTTTTACTGGGGCTTTCATAGCAGCCTTTCGTTCTGCATTATTGGTAAAATTCCACTTAATAGCTTTCCAAAAGACAGAAAGGTGTGCCCATTGTCTTTTGAGTATATACATTAAAACATTTTTAGGAATCATCACCAAAAATAGAAACAGGGTAAAGATGAAATATTCCATCCTAGTTCTATTTTTTGCCATGAAAAGGATTCTATTTCTAGTTATGTAATAGGTTTTCAAAGTACTCATTTGCCCAACAGAAACAGATTCTTTATGATAAATAGTCGCTTTAGGTTCAAATAAAATAGTGTACCCTGCCTTGCGAATTCGCTCACACCAATCTAGTTCTTCATAGTATAGAAAGTAAAATTCTGACATTAATCCTGCTTTCTCTAGGACCTCTCGCTTTACCATCATCGCCGCACCGTGTGCATAAAAAGTGGGCTTTGACTGGTAGTATTGACTTTGGTTTAGTTGTTTGTCTCCAATAATGACATTTCTGCCAGTAAAAGGATTTACATTAGTCGCTCCTGCATATTGAATAACATCAGCTTCTACTTCCTGGGCAGAAGTCGGATAATAGCAAATCAAAGGACTTACTACACCGATATTTGGGTCGTCGTCAAAGGAAGATAATATTGCGTTTATCGCACCTTCTGTAACAACCGCGTCGTTATTAATAAAAAATAGGAATTGACCACTGCTAACTTCAACACCAAGGTTATTACCACCAGCAAAGCCCCTGTTTACACCACTTACAATTACTCTTACATCAGGATAAATCCTGCTTATTTTTGATTTGGGGGACACCTTAGAGGCGTTATCCACCACAATTATTTCAAAGGGAACCTTTGTATATTTATAGATAGATTCAATTAACTCCAAGGTTAGTTCAGTTTGGTTATAATTAACCGTAATAAAAGAAACCACTGGTGTTTGTTGACTCATTTTTATTTTTTTACTCAAAATTGTTATTAATTCTCGTTATCAACAGATAACTAAGCTTTTAAAGATATTTAGGCGTCACTTACCACTAAAATTTTAGTCTCTTTGAACCATGGCGGGTAAGGTTTTCAACATAATTTCAATATCTAACAAAAGGGAGTAATTATCTGCGTAGTTTATATCTAAACGAATTCTTTCCTCCGCAGGCAAATTATCTTTTCCTCGCTTATCTACTTGCCACAACCCAGTAAGACCCGCAGGAGCCATAAATCTCTTTGACCAGTCATCGCAGGTCAATTTCTCTGCTTCATATAAAGGCAATGGTCGATTACCGACAATAGACATTTCACCTCTTAAGACATTAATCAACTGAGGTAATTCGTCAATACTTGTTTTTCGAATAAATTTACCAACTCTTGTTACCCTAGGGTCATCCTTTATTTTGTAAAAAGTACAGTCTTTTTTGCTATTTTCATCCGTACCTTTAGCATAGCTATTGACCTTAGCTAAATTCATTAAACCAGCATCCGCACCTTCTTGCATGGAACGAAATTTGATAAAATCGAAAATTTGGTACCCTGTTCCAACTCTTTTAGAAGAGTAAAAAACATCTCCTTTAGAACCTAATTTTATTAAAACCGCTACAATTAAAAACAATGGAGAAAGCATCAATAGTAAAGTAGACGCTACGAATATATCAAATGCACGTTTAGTAATCGGCATTTTAAAAGACTCGTCCGAAATATCTAGAGTAACCTCTTGGGCTAGTTGATGCTTAAACTTATTAAGAAAAGTAACCCGTTTTTCAATTGTTTTCCAATCAATAGGCTTACAAAAGCAATCACTAAATCCTAATTGCAATAATTTTGTTTTTTCTTCATCTACAAAATCACACTGCAATCCAATTACAGGAATTTGCCTTAATAATTGGTGTCTTTTTAAATCTTTTAAAATAGGGGCTATTCTATTTAATGAAACAGAACTAAGATTGACCAGAATAGCATCAGGCATAGCAGCCTGAGGGTCAAAATTATGGACCATCTCATTAAGAGAGAGAAAGGAAATAGATTGGAAGGTATTCGGAAGTGTCATTAAGCTAATTTCATCATTAGCTTTTTTTTCTTTCACGAAAAGTAGTCTCTTTCCTTTAGTAAATAAGTTAGGTAAAGTAGAAACACTCATAGTTTTTGTTTTAACCCTATTACTAAATTATACCCCAGCAATTCATTGGTTATGACAATTCTAATAAATTAAGAAGAGCCAAAAGGAACTTACAAAGGGTAATAGAACTAAATAAAAAAGTAGGCTTAGTGTTAAAATCTACGAACAACACTAGAGGTCTCAAGGACGCTTAGTACCATAGCTATTTTTTTAGTCTTTATTTATGCCTTCTCAGAAGGACTTTAAAATGCATCGCAAAAAGTAGATAAAATTACATGGGATAAATCTCAACTATTCAAAATCTTAATGAAAACCATTGATTGGGGAGGGGTTGAAAGCAACCGTTTACATTAGTTTCAGGTAATAATACTTCCGAAGTACAAGAAGTATTAAGTACAGAGGTCTCGGGTAAAAATGTGTTCAATTTTTTCTTGTAATTTTCTTGGGTCAAAAGGTTTCTCAAAGTAATGTTGTATGTCACTTAATGCATCGCCATTGAAAGTATCACGAGTAGTTCCAGATACTACAATAACTGGTATATCTTTATAAAAGCCACTAGATTTTAGACCAGCTAAAAAATCATTGCCTGTCATCTGTGGCATTGCTAAATCCAATAGAATTAAATCGGGGTTATGTCCTTCTTTTAACCAGAACATAGCATCCACTCCATTTTTTTTAGTAACAACACGGTAACGTTTACTTAGGAAGTGATTCATCAATAATCGAAAACTCTTATTGTCTTCGATTAATAAAATAAGCCTTGATTCCTTCATATTAAATCCCCCATTTTGAAAATGTTTACAAAAGTAAATAGTATATTTTGTGACAAAATCTTAAAGAAATAGATATATTATTCCCAGAAGCTTGTCAGCAGGGGGACGAAAGCAATTTGCTTTCAATACAATGAATAAAAAACCCGACGAGGGAGGAAATTTAAAGGGGGATACTTCCGAATTGGGGGGAAAAGTCAGGTTCTCTCATACACTAGTTGTTTAATCGAAAATAAATTTATGGATATTTTTGCAAAGAACAAAACCTTTTCTGTCACACAAATTTGGCACTAAACACATTTCATAAAAAATCATCATGCTTTAAGTGCTGAAAAACAATAATTTATCGTAAAAAATTAGCCTTGAATGTAAATTAAAAAAATATAAGCTGTCACAAAAATAATTTTTCAATAAAATTTTAATCTACTTCAATTTTACAACAATTTGTGACATAGTAAATTAACAAAAAGGTTGAAATGTATATAAAATAACATAATTTAAAGTTGAGTTTCAAGCCAAAAAACGCAATGACACCTTGAAAATCAACAAGTTAAATAATCAGTTAAGTTCTCATACTATCTTTCTCTTATTTTCCTTAATTTGCAGCTCAAAACAAAACCTTTGTTATATGATTAAGATTATTAAATTAACATTAGAACATGTCCCTTTTGCTATTGCGGCTCATTTGGTAGAAACAGAAGTAGGTCCTATTCTATTAGAAACTGGTCCTCATTCAACGCTTCCCGTTTTACAAGAAGGACTAAGAAAGCATGGTTACAAGCTGGAAGATATAAAGCATGTGTTCCTAACACATATCCATCTCGACCATGCAGGAGCAGCTTGGGCATTTGCAGAAAAAGGAGCTACTGTTTATATGCATCCATTTGGCGAAAAGCATATGGCGGACCCTTCTAAATTAATTGCTTCAGCCAAAATGATTTATAAAGATAAAATGGATATGCTGTGGGGAAAATTAAAACCTATTCCTGCTACGCAAATAGTGACAGTTTCTCATGGACAAAAATTCAATATAGGTGGTGTAGAGATTGTTTGCTGGAATACACCTGGGCATGCCGTACATCATTGTTCTTTCCAAATTGGAAAATCACTCATTGCAGGAGATGTGGCAGGAGTGAAGATAGGTGATAAAGGGATGGTCGTCGCACCATGTCCACCACCAGATATTAACATCGAGCATTGGATGAATTCTATTGATTTATTAGAAACACTAGATTTAGATACACTTTATATCGCACATTTTGGAAAAATAACAAGTGTCATCAATCAATTAACTGCACTTCGAGCCATTCTATGGGATTGGGCAAACTGGATGCTCCCCTACTATCAAGATAAAACCCCTCCCGCTGAAGTCATTCCTAAATTTGCCGCATATGTCAATCAGCAGTTAGTGAATAGTGGCGTCTCAAAAGCAGATATGATTATTTATGAAGCTTCAAATCCTTCTAATATGGCAGTTTTTGGGATACTGAGATATTGGAAAAAGAAATTAGAGAAATAGCATTAGTAGTGGGACAAAAATAAATTTACATTCTTTCAATCATAGCAAAACACAAAGAATCATCAAATATCATGAAAAAGATAAACAGAAAGAATTTCTTAAAAAAGACAGCTTTAGGCACGGTTGCTTTATCTACCGTAGCTGCGGCTTGTGGAGGAACAACGGAACAAACAAGCGCAGATGGGAGTCCTGCAATTAATAGTGGTAAAAAATATCGCTGGAAAATGGTAACGACTTGGCCTCCTAATTATCCAATAATTGGAGAAGGATTAGAAAAGATGGCAGGTTGGATAGAAGAAATGTCGAATGGACGAATGAAAATCAAAGTTTACGGTGGAGGTGAATTAGTCCCTGCTTTGGAATCTTTCGATGCGGTCAGCAGTGGAACCGCAGAAATGGGGCATGGTGGTGCCTATTATTGGGCAGGAAAAGCGCCTGCTGCACAATTTTTTGCCAGTGTTCCTTTTGGTATGAATGCACAGCAAATGAATGCTTGGTTGGTAAGTGGTGGTGGATTAGCACTTTGGAGAGAATTATATGCCAAGTTTAATTTGGTTCCATTCCCTTGTGGGAATACAGGGGTTCAAATGGGAGGTTGGTTTAATAAAGAAATAAATTCTTTGGCTGATTTGAAAGGCTTAAAGATGCGGATTCCAGGATTCGGTGGAAAAGTTTTAGAGAAAGCAGGAGGCTCACCAGTCCTTGCCCCAGGAAGTGAATTATACACCAATTTAGAAAGAGGGGTCATTGATGCCACCGAATGGATTGGTCCTTTTCACGATTACAAAATGGGTTTTCAAGACATCGCTAAATATTATTATTCTCCAGGTTGGCACGAAGCAGGAACGACACTAGAATTATTTGTCAACAAACCAAAGTTTGATGCATTACCAAAAGACTTGCAGGTAATTATTGAAACCGCTTCTTTGAGATGCAATAACTGGATTTTATCGGAAATAGAAGCGCAAAATAGTCTTTACTTAGATAAATTAGTTAAAGAAAAGAATGTTGACATCCGTTATTTTCCAGATGAAGTCTTAGACAAATTGCGAGAATATACTGAAGAGATATTAGCAGAAATAACCGCTAATGACCCATTTGCCAAGAAAGTCTACGATTCTTTTGATGGATTTAGACAAAGAGCAAAGGCATGGGCAGCGGTTACAGAAAAAGTGTTTTATAATAAATTGCAGAAGTAAAACATATACGAGACATTTGAAGCATTAGGGCGAACGAAAAGTCGTTTTTATAATATGTAATCGACTGATAAAAGCTAAAAACTGCCGAAATATTGGTTTGAAGATGCAATCTTCAAACATCCGACTATCAATTTTTCAAAGGTTTATATATTACGATTTTGACTTT
>CALLVC010000481.1 GCA_938010785.1 uncultured Saprospiraceae bacterium | reverse complement strand
CCGGCAGGCAGGCTCGCCATAGCGGTGCTATGTCTGTAAGCCTCCCATCCGCTTTGCGGTTCACCCGTACGGGTTCATGCCTTGTCTAGGAAAAAAATATTTCCTCAAAATGACCACTTTATTAATTTATTTTGCCTTATTTTTTCGTTTTCCCTTATTATTATTATTTTAATTTTTGATTGATGAGCACTTTGTCATTTTAAAAATCTGACTTTTGGGTCTGACCTCTGAGAGTCTGTAAGGACGGTCTATTTGCCTACTAACCCTTGGTCGCAATAATAATATACTGATAAGCCAAAGAATTGTCATCTACAAATTCAATACGATAACCCGCCTTTTCCAAATCTAATTCAACTTGAAAAAGAGGCACTTTTTCAGTCGGAGGAGGACCAATAGGCAATCGTCTCATTTTAAAATCTACAATTAGTAATTTACCTCCATCTTTTAGCCCACGTTTTAAATTTTTTAAATATTGAATTCTATTATCGATGTAAGCATAAGTTTCTCTTATGGTAATGACATCAACTTCTTCAAATCTTAATTTAGGGTCATCAGGTGGGACTAATCGAGTTTCTAGTTTTTCTTGTACGCCTAGAGGAAGTAAAATCTGTCGCATACTATCAATAAAATGAATAGCTTTAGGGTCAATGTCTATAGCGATTACTTTTTTAGCTTCATCAGCTATCTGAATAGAAAAATTACCAAAAGGTCCAGCCCCTATATTGGCAATAGTCTTCTCACTCAAATCTCCTAGTCGCTGCGTTAGCATTTTAGGACTATGCCAAATAGTTGGAACTTGTTGGTTGCGCTTATTATTATTTATACTTTTCTTTTTTGGCTCACTATTTTCGACGGTAGCTTTTTCCTTCACTTCAGACTCCACCTTTTCGGGTTGACATGCCATATTTGACAGCAATAAAATAATGGCTATTAAATAGTAGGGGAATTTCATATGCATAACGATTGATTGAGCGTGCAAAATAACACTTTTGGGTTTCCTAAAAGTAAGGGGTAGTCTTGCGAAAAAAAAATTGTGGCTGCGATTTAATGTTTTTTTAGCAAACTATTGCCTATTTCTTAAAGTATTGTCAAAAAAGATGTAGAGATGGGGGATTAAACTTTTTGAGCAAACAATTGGATATGCTAGGGTTTCGACCTTTGACCAAAATTTGGATTTAGAGAAGGATGCCTTGACAAAAGAGAGGTGTGAACGCATTATTGCCCAAACTGGGAAAACGGAAATTCCTATTCATAGACCTGGTACCAACCTCATAAAAGCTATTCGCATGATTGCCGATAAACTGGAATATCAGCAGCGAGATACGTTGTCTGGTGTATTAATTTAAAGGGCTTAGAGTACTGGAAGAAACTTTATTTGGCGTGAAATTTTTAATACGCATCTTATTCAAATAACCTTCTTTTAAAAGGTTCGACTTTACAGGCATCGTGCTTGGGAGAATTATTCCTCCATAGTCTTTGTAATCTTGAAAATAGGCTTCAGCAGAAACAAATCGAAACTTGTCTCTTACAGTATATCCTATTTTGATAATTCTTTTGCTTTCGGCATCTATCCATATAGTATACTGATCTAAGTCTTTTTGAGGAGCAACTGTATTCCAAGAAGCAATGATGCCCTCTGACTTTACTCCATCAATCATTTTAGTCCCCAGATAATCAATTGAAGTCGCTTCTTGTATTCGACTTGGAAATTCGATGAAATATTGGTAAGTAGGAATGTAGAACTTCATATCTTTATTCTTTTTTACTATTGGTTCCCCTTTTTCGTCCAAGTAGTAAGTCTGCTCGGATTGAATACCCCAAGTTTCATTTTTTTCTTTTCCGCTGAGAATTTTTAATTGCCCATCATTGGTTTTTGGAATAAAATTTAATGATAACTCTATTTTTTGTTCTTTAAAAGGGTGAGATATTTTACCCAAGAATCCATAAAATTCAGCCTCAAAAATAACATTGTACGTTTCCATGTTATTCCAATTTTCGATTTGATGAGCCTTCCCCATTTCTTCAAGAAGTTGTTTAGCGCGCGCTATATTATTTGCATACTCATATCCATCAGGACGCAAGTCTGTTATTTTACAGCTAAAAAATAATCCAACTATTAGGGTGGTGCTTAAAAGAGATATTAATTGTTTTTGCATAGTTTGTTTTTATTAAGGGCTGTACGAAGTTTTCAAAATAGTTCGTTTCCAACCCATCCCTAACCAGCCTCCCATCCGCTTTGCGGTTCGGAAGGTATACTTCCTCATCTTCAAAAGGAAGGGGATTACTTTTTCGGTAAATTGGATAATTTATCGGTTTTTGACCCAGAATTTACTGTTTAACGACTCCCTCGGGAGGGAAGGGTTGGGGATGGGTAAAAAAGACAAATTTCAAAACTTCGTACACACCTTGTTTTTATTTACCAATTCTCTGTGGTCTCTACTTACTTCCCCATAAATAATCGATACTTTAAAAAAGTAAGGAGGTGATGAGTTTATAAGTTAATTAGGGAACTCCTCCTCATAAACTCGTTACCTTATAAAGGTATCACCTTATCAACTATTCAACTATTTATTTTCGGGAATTGTTTTTGTAATAGTCCTAAGAATTTTGACAAATATTGACTTATTTGTTGAGCATAATTTTATGGCCTTTTTAGATATTATCTTTAATTCTGTCTTTGGAAGGACACGGGATGATACAACTGAATAATATATAAAAAACAATCCCTGTTATATACTATATTTCATTCTGGGGAAGAGAGACCCTAAAGTCAAAAACCATAAGTACACTAAAAAATATTGTATTAATGAAAGTTTATATTAAATCCATTGCCTCGTATATTCCTGAGAACAAACTCACAAATGAAGAAGTGACCAAGAAGGTTAATGACAATGGATTTCCATTACAAGATGGCCTTTTAGATGCGCTAATCGGCCCATGCGAGAGACACTATGCCGACAAGGATGAGCAAACCTCTGACCTTGCTGCCGCTGCTGCTAAGAAGTTACTTAAAAACATTGCCCCTGACGAAATCGACCTGCTGATTTTCGCATCCGCATGTGCTGACCTCATCGAGCCTGCTACCTCCAACATCGTCCAGCATAAATTAGGATTGAGCTGCTCAACCTTTGATATAAAGAATACTTGCAATAGTGTAGCCAACGCTATCGACGTGGCATGCGCGATGATACGTTCAGGTTTACACAAGCGGGTACTGATAGCCTCTGGAGAGAAGCCCAGTGACAGTATAAAATATCAGGGACTTACCAGGGGAAATATCACAAGGCACCTCGCCCCCTTCTCTTTTGGAGATGCAGGTGTTGCCCTACTCTTAGAAGCCGATGAAAAGGGAGAGAAAGGTTTTTTCTATCAGAAAAATATCAGCTTTGGGCAATACTGGGATTTATGCCAGGTGCCAGGTGGAGGATCCATGTATCCAAATGATGGATCAAAACTGTTTTTCGATGGAGATACCTCCCAACTCAAGGAAAAAATGGAAATACACGCACCACCGTTTCTTCACAAGTGCATAGAAGAAGCCAACCTGACCATTGATGATATTGACTTCATCTGTTCTCATCAAGTCTCCAAACATACGGCCAGAATAATTAACGGATACACCCAGATTGGTCTGGATAATATCATGGTGACTTTTCCAAGATTTGGGAATACTGCCTCTACCTCTATGCCGATTGCTTATGAGCAAGCGCTGCTTGAGGGTAAGATTAAGTCCGGTGACATCGTGCTATTGCTAGGTATGGCAGCAGGACTCAACATCTCCGTGCAGATTATGACTGTATGAAGCTTTTCTATCAAGAATGAAAACGTTTCAACAAAGCAGGTAGGAAAAATACATCGGCTAATAGCGCAAAAATAATAGCAACAGCGCAAAGTATTCCGAAGATACTAACGGATTTAACACTACTTAACCCAACGACTAAAAACCCAATTGTTAAAGAAAAGGTAGTGGAGAAAAGAGCTGCTCCTGTATAATTTAGCGCATTATCAATACTTTTGGTAACGGATAAATTATTAGCTCTATACCATTTAAATTTATTCATGAGGTGAATGGTATCATCCATAGCAACACCTAACATAATGGGCGCAAGCATGGCATTGCCTGATTCCAAAGGAATATGGAACACTACCATCATAATAAGAATGGCACACAAGGGTAATAAATTAGGCAAGAAGGCTAGAACACTCGTTTTAAATTTCTTAATAAAATAGAACAAAATAAAGAACGATAGCAGAAAAGCTATGCCAACTGATTGGAATTGAGTCTGTAAAATAAATTGATTCAATCGAGCATAGAGTGTGGAATAACCATAAATTTTTAAAATATACTGCGTTTCTTCAAAGCTATTCTCAAAGCTATTCTCAAAATCTTCTTTAATGGTCTTTATCAGGTACTCCAAGTCCTTGGATGTCAATTCTTTGATGTTAACATTGATAGAAATGTATGACAAATCATCTGCATAAAGAGAAAAGAAAGCATTCGATTCCTCTTGATTCTCTTTGAGCATTTTTTCAAAATTAATCGACTTAAATTTTGAAAGGGTGGACATTCGTTTCTCTAAAAAAGATTGAAAATTAATAATGGATATTGGGTGAGATAGTAGTTGGTTTTGGTTTAATTTATCTTGAAATTTTTTCAAATTAAGGAGTCCCTCTTTTTCTAATACTGACCCCGAATCGGTTCTAAAAATATTTAATTGTAGGCGACCACTTCCCGCTAATGTTTTTTCTATTAACTGTAAATCATCTTTGACTTTTCCTGTTTTTAAAAAATTTAAGGTATTGGTGTTTACTTCAATGAAAGGAAGACTGGCGAATCCTAAAGCAAAAACTAAGCATCCAATAAATAATATTCTACTATTATAGGCAGTTGTCCAATAGTTAATTTTTTGAGTAATTGCCAAAACATTCACTTTCTTGACTTCTCCCTCCATGGATTTTTTATTTAGAAAAGTGAAACCAATGGCGGTAATTACATAAACCAAACAAAAGGCAAGCATTAATCCAAAAGCAGTAAAAAGCCCCATTGTTTTAAAAGGAGGGAGTGGAGAAACGGTCAATGCCAGATAACCAATTAAGGTGGTTAAGGTGGTATAAAAACAAGGTTTAAGGCTTTTTTGCAGGGCTTTCTTTATTTGAGTATTTCTACTTTCGTTCAAATTTTCCTTTCGATGCAGATGGAAAATATTAATGACGTGTAGCAAATCACAAATACAATAAACCATTAAAATGGTCGGAATCAGCATGGAAATCAAATTCAGCGAGTAGCCTAGACTCGTCAGCAGCCCTAAAGTAATACTGACTGGTAGGTTTATAGATAAAAGTGCTAAGGGGAGATAATGCCAATGAGGAAGGAGAAATAATAAAAGTGCTAAGATAACCGTAACCGTTATTACCGCAAAAAAGATACTTTCTTCGTAAACAGTTTTATTAAACGCCTCATTTAGGATAGGAGGGCCCGAAATATGACTTTCTCCCACAGTTGACTCGACTATTTTTTGAATTTCTGTGTTGATTTGACTGCGGTCATTTTGGATTTCATTGGTTGGTAATAACTGGATATAAAAAAAGGAAAATTTATGGTCTTTGGAAATTAATTGTTTTTCTATTGCTGGAAGTTCGGCTAATAATTTGACGGTTCTTTCTCTGCCTTGGCTAGATTGATAGATGTTTCTATAATATAATTTTTTGTTAGAATAAATGGGATACTCTGCTCTGGCAAGGCTAAAAGTCGTTTTCACATAAGGTAAAGATTCTATTTTTTTATGAAGTTCCTTTAAGTCCGTTATATGTTTTTTAGAAAGTGCATCATCGGTGGAAATCATAGCAATAATGATTTCATCAGAACCTTGTTCTACTTGAAATTCTAAATAATCTTTATAAACACCATCGGTTTCAGAAAACCAAGCAGGTAATGAATTATCTATTTTTATCAGCCTTAAAGTTTGCCCTAATCCAGCCACCATTACGATTGAAAGAAAAATAATTACACCATATTTAGCATCTATAATGAATTGGATAATTCGCTGAAAATTCATTGTCTTTGTAGATTAAATTATTAGGAAGATGCTTTTCAACATAGCCTTTGCTACGTTGAAAAATTTTAACGCAGCTAAAAGTAAAAAGAATCTGTCAGACTGGTAGGTTATTATTTTCCTCATCCTTACTCACGAATAACTGTTTTTCCCACAAGATTGTACCATTCAGGATTTAGAAAATGAGATGCGGCAATGGGGATGATTTCACAACAATACATTTTCTATTTTACCTTTTGGTAGGAATTGGCAAAAATAAAAAGTTGGGAAAAAAAGAATAACGTAATTTTACGCTATAAAACTTTTAATTTAGTTGCATAACTAAAAAATAAAACATACTTTTATTCCATCAAGAAAAATAAATAACATTTATACCGATGAAATTAACACGTGCTGAGGAAGAAATCATGCAAATAATTTGGGAATTAGACCGCTGTACAGTGAGTGATATTCGCAATTACATGGAGGAAAAAATGAAGGTAAAAAAACCACCTCATTCTACTATTTCTACGCTTGTTAGGAGTATCGAAAAGAAAAAATTTGTGGATTATAAGGCATATGGTCGCACCCATGAATATTTTCCAATTGTCACTAAAAAGGAGTACAGCAAATTTAATTTGAAAAATTTGGTCAATGACTACTTTGATGGGTCGATGAATAGTTTGGTTTCTTTTATGGTGAAAGAAAAAGATTTAAAAGCTAGTGAATTAGGGGATTTACTAGACCAATTAGACGATGGAGACGAATAGTGAATTAGTATCTTTTATTTGTGTAAACAAAACCCATTAAAATGATTACGTATCTTATAGAAGTCTCTATCTGTTGGTTGCTATTTTATGGTATTTATATACTGTTACTCCGCAAAGAGACATTTTTCAATATCAATCGTTGGTATTTATTAACCACATTAGGCTTAGGTTTAGTCATTCCAATGTTTAGAGTCGATTTTACCTCGCTTTTCTACACAGAACCTGCTAGTGTGGTTTATCTGGCAGAAGGTTTTTCTGAGTTAGAGTATGTGATTGCTGATTCTGTTGAGAAAGCTCAAGAAGTTGACTATTCGTGGTTAACTTTTGTGAAGGCAATTTATTTCTTAGGTGTTTTCATTGCTTTTTCTAAATTTTTATACGGCTTTCGCCAAATTTATAGCTTATATCGGACAGGGGCGGTAACGCAGAAAGGGAAGTATAAATTAGTAGTAACTGAAAAACCACATTTACCTTTTTCTTTTTTCAATTACCTTTTTTGGCATAAAGACACCGCTTTAGAAGATACGGATTCAGGAAAGATTATTACCCACGAATTGGCACATATCAATCAATGGCACAGTCTAGATGTCTTATTTTTAGAGATTTTAGGGATACTGCTTTGGTTTAGCCCACCTATTTATTGGTATAAAAAATCTTTGCGTGCTGTCCACGAATTTTTGGCAGACGCGTATGTGCTACGAGACACAAAAAAGAAACAATACGGCCATTTGTTAATTAGGCAAGTGCAATCAGGCATGCAGATTTCGCTCGCCAATAATTTTATTCATTCACAATTAAAACAACGTATTAACATGATGACGAGAAATCAATCCCGACGAAAAGAACTGATGCGCTATTTACCTGCACTACCGCTTTTACTACTCATGGTACTCGTTTTTTCAAATAAAAATGTACAGCATAATTTTAATGAAACGAAGGTGAAAGCTGGGTTAGTTTTTGAAAATATTTGGGAAGGAGACTTTGACCCCAAAGTTGCCAAAGAAAAGATGCAAGTTGCATTTAGAGATGGCTCAAATGGATGGTTTACAGAATCGGGAGAAGCAATGGATTTAGATGTTCAAAAAATGAAAGAATTACATCGAGAATGTAAACGACAAATAGTCAAATTTTCAGAAAACGAGTCAGCTATTAAATTACTAATGATGGAAGTTGCTGCTGAAAATGGCTATAAAGTTAGTTTTTCAGGAGCAGATATGCGTTACAGTGAAATTAAAGAATTTAAAAAAGGGGAAGCTATAAAGATGCAGATTGATGAAGGAAATTTACCTACTTCTAAAATTTTAACTGACACCCCACCAATATTCCCAGGCGGTGAGAAAGAGATGCTTCGCTTTATTTACAGGAATATCAAATATCCTGCTCAGGCAAGAGCAAAAGGAATTTATGGTAATGCAACCATACAGTTCGTAGTAGAAAAAGATGGGTCAATAAGTAACCTTCAAGCATTAGGAGATGTTGGCGGTGGTATTCAAGAGGAACTACTTCGAATAGGTAAGCTAATAAAAAATTTCCCGACAAAATGGACACCCGCAAAAAAGAATGGGGAGGCGATTAGTGCAGTTTATGAATTACCAATAGCGTATCGTTTGGAAGGAGAAAATGCTGATGGAACGCCATTTACAATGAAAGATAACGGGTCAAAGAAAGACAATGCTGTAGTGGTGATAGGATATTATAAAGGGGATGAGCAAAAAGAAGAAAAACAAGCAGACCCTATTTTCAAAGAAGTAGACGAGATGCCTCGTTACCCCGGTTGTGAAGAAGGGAAAATGTCTAAAGAAGCATTAACGGAATGTGCGCAGAACAAAATGCTTACTTTTATTTATACCAATATTAAATACCCAGAACAAGCCAGAAAACAAGGGATAGAAGGTACCGTAGTTGTAAAATTTGTTGTGGATAAAACGGGTAAAATAACCACTAAAGAATTGGTCAGAGGTATTGGAGGTAGAACAGGAGAAGAAGTTTTACGAGTAGTGGGAGAAATGCCGACATGGATTCCTGGGAAGAAGGACGGAAAAGCAGTCAGTGTGTTTTATCACCTGCCAGTTAAGTTTAAATTAGCCCCAGATGCTAAAAAGGAAATAAAAGATTTATCAGAGTTAAGAATGGAGGGAGGTGCCAAACGACTATATATCGTTAATGGGGAAGAGTTTAAAGGCGAATTAGAAGACCTTAATCCAGATGATATTGTTACGATAGATGTGAAAGGCGAAGACGCTGAAACTGTTAAGAAATATGGAGATAAAGCAAAAAATGGGGTTGTTGAAATTCAACTAAAATCAGATAAGACGGCTAAAAAAGTAATCAAGGACTTAGAAAAAGATTTACCTGAATTGAAAATAAATGGCAATAAAGGTGCTAAACCATTACATATAGTCAATGGTGAAGAATTTAAGGGGGATTTAAATGAGTTGAATCCTGATGATATTGAGTCTATTAATGTGGTAAAAGGGGAAGCCGCTTTTAAAAAATATGGAGATAAAGGCAAAAATGGGGTTGTTGAAATTAAACTAAAAGGAAAAAAGACCAAGAAAAAAGGACAGATTCCAACTCAGACAGCGAGTGGTGAAAAGATTTTTAAAGTTGTAGATAATATGCCACTTTTCCCAGGTTGCGATGCCACGGCTGGATATAGCGAAACCTTAAGAAATTGTGCGAATCAGAAGATGCTAGAATTTATCTATCAAAATGTAAAATATCCAGCAGCAGCTAGGAAAGAAGGTATTGAAGGAGTTGTGGTTATTCGATTTTTAGTAGAGAAAGATGGAGCAATTAGTGGAGCAGAGATTTTGAGAAATGTAGGAGGAGGAACAGGAGAAGAAGCTTTAAGAGTGGTCAATTTGATGAAAGAGCAGCACATCAAATGGATTCCAGGTGAGCAAGATGGTAAAAAAGTGAATGTGAATTTTAATTTACCAGTAAAGTTTAAATTAGCAGATGATGTCAAAGAAGAACTTGAAAGTAAAAAAGAGGAAAAGAAAAATATTATATACCATCCTGAGGCTCCTCAAATACCAATTGGGTATAAAGAGGAAACGGTAACTTTTGATGGAGGAAAGAAGGAATTAACGTTAAATGTCTTTCCTAATCCAGTGCAAGACCAATTATCCGTCACGCTACAAGGAGCAGCCAAGAATATAGTAATTACTGTTTTTGATATAACGGGGAAAGCGTTTTTTAGAGAAAAGGTTAATGCTTTTGATGGTGTGCTTCATAAAACTGTTGATTTACAAAATGCGACTAAAGGCACATTAATTGTCAATGTGCGCCATAAAGGAAAAGATTATCAGAAAAAAGTAATTATGCAGTAATAAATTCACCCGACTGAAATGATTAGTTGAAAGCCAAGCATCCTTTGTGGATGACTTGGCTTTTCTTTTTAACCATCGATATTATCTTTGTCAATTAAAAGCATTCGCTTAACTTTTCATTCAGCAACTAATTCACTTTTTTTGCGTTTTTTAGCTGTATTTATACCTACTTATAGTTATCCATCGAAAAATAATTCTAGTGAAATCAGCACTTACAAATACCCTGAAATTCCTCGTCTTTCTTAGCATTGGCTTGATTATTTTATATTTAGTCTATCAAAATCAAAATACCGCTTATTTAGCCCAATGTGCAGCAGATGGCATTCCCGAAGGAGAATGTAGTTTAATACAAAAAGTAATTGAAGATTTTAAAGGATTAAACTATGGTTGGGTCTTAGGTATTTTTGCAGCCTATACCTTTAGTAATGTAATGCGAGCGTTTCGGTGGAATATGTTATTGAAATCATTAGGTAGAACACCACGAACCGTTAATTCATTCTTGACGATTATGCTGGCGCTGTTTGCGAATTTAGGCTTACCAAGATTAGGAGAGGTACTTCGACCTGTAACATTGGCGAAATACGAAAAAATGCCTGTAGAAAAGGTATTAGGAACAATCGTTGTCGATAGAGCAATGGATGTTATCTCTCTTTTATTACTGATAGGTTTAGCTTTCTTATTGGAGTTTGATAGACTTTGGGGGTATTTGAGTGAAAATATGCAGACAGGAGAGGGAGGACTATTATCAAACCCTATTGTCTTAGGACTCGGAGGCTTCGGTTTATTGGGACTTCTTGTACTTTTCATTTTTAGAAAACAAATACAAGAATCCAAGATTTACGAAAAAATAATGAATGTACTAAAAGGATTTTGGGATGGGATTATGTCTATTCGAAATTTAGAGAACCCTCCACTTTTTATTTTTTATAGTATTATGATATGGGTGGCTTATTATTTTATGTTCTATATGTATTTGCCTGCTTTTAGTCCTACTGCGCATCTTGGTTTTACAGTAGCTTTAATGGTTTTTGTTTTTGGTACTTTTGGTATAGTTATCCCTTCTCCGGGAGGTATGGGGTCTTATCATTTTTTGGTAATGGCAGCTTTGGCGCTCTATGGCGTTACGGGAAGTGATGCTTTTTCTTTTGCTAATTTTTCATTCTTTGCTACTCATTTTTGTAATATCGTTATGGGATTAGTGGCAGTTATTTTCTTGCCGACCATCAATAAGAATTATCAACCAGTGCCGATTGATTAATTCAAGGTTTGTATTTTTGCTTTTAAGTGATTTAAAAAATAGGATGCTATGTTATCAAATATTAAGGCAAAAATACTAGATGAATCAACCTTATTCGCTACACTTACTCGTTGGCGATTATTTGACCAAAAGATAGTTTTTACCAATGGCTGTTTTGATATATTACACTATGGTCATTTGCATTATTTAGCGGAAGCAAAAACGCTGGGAGATAAATTAGTTATTGGTGTGAATTCCGCAAATTCAGTCAAAAAACTAAAAGGACAGCATCGACCAATCAATGATGATTTGACCCGCTACCATTTACTAGCTTCCCTTTCTTTTGTAGATGCCATTATCGAATTTGATGCAGCTACTCCCTACGAATTAATCAAAAAAATCCAACCGAATATTTTAGTAAAAGGAGGAGATTGGCAACCCGAACAGATTGTTGGAGCAAATATAGTTTTGGCTAATGGAGGGATGGTGAAGAGTTTGCCTTTTATTGACGGGTATTCTACTACGAATATTGAAGCGAAGATATTGGAGGCGGAAAGGCGGAAAGGCTGAGAGGCGGATGGGTCGTACGTCTGTCAAAAAACTAAAAAAGGTTTCTTTCATAGGCCAAGAGATGAGACAATAACTCTTCTATAGAAACATAGATTAGATTTGCATAAATACAAAAAGGCTTGGAACAATTCATGTTTCCAAGCCTTTTTGCATCTTAGCAAAGAAAGATAAATCTTCTAGAATAGACTGAGCAACGCCTATCAGCCTTTCCGCCCCTCAGCCTTTCCGCCTTCCTCTTTCTCTTTCTCTGCTCTTTTTATACTTTCAACTTTAATTTTAAAAACCAATACAGAGTTAGCTGGAATGGCTACGTTTTCTTCATAAATAGCTCTTGGTCCATAGGCCATTTTAGATGGAATCAATAAAATACCTTCACTACCTTCCGCAAAATGCAATAGCCCTTCTTCCCAGCCTTTGATAACCTTTCTACTACCTAAAGGGAATTTGTAAGTCTCTTTACCTTTAGTCGCATCAAATGGTTTTCCATCTAATAAATAGCCTTCATAGGTTACTTCTAGTTCATCTCCTACATTAGCATTTTCTCCTTTACCTTTTTTTGTAATGACATAGCTAAGTCCAGAAGCAGTTCTTTTGGTTCTTAACTTCTGAGATAAAGCGTATTCCTGTATTAATTTTTTATCTTTTATGAATTGATTTTTAATTTCAGCTTCATAGGCTGCTTGTTCTTTTCGTTCTAATTCCTCCATATACTCATCATATTCTTGTTCTGTGAGTATTTTTAGCACTTCTACTTCAAATTGCAAAGCTGCATTTGGCGGTACTTGTTGGCCCGCACCTCTTTTGCCATATCCTAAATTTGGTGGTATATAAATCGTTCCTTTACTACCTAATGGAAATTCTCGAATGCCCAAATCCCAACCTCTTATTACTTGTCTGTAACCTACCTGAAAAACAAAAGGGTCTGCTGGCTCGGATGCTTCAAAAACAGTTCCGTCCAATAATTTTCCTTTAAAATTGAGTGCTAAATAATCACCTATTTTAGGTTTTCTACCAGTTCCTTCTTTCGTGATTTCATAGAAAAGACCGACATCGGTTGCCGTAGCAGTGATGTTTTGGGTAGATAAGTAGGTTGCTAAGTCAATATCAGTTTGTTCATTTTGAGCTATCAAAATAGACAGAGCACTAATAGTGAGTAAAAAGGAGAGGATGATATTTTTTGAAACCATAATTGAAAACTAAATTATTTAGGTTCTTTGATAATTTTTGCAAAAGGCATTATTCATTACCAAATCCTTTAACACATAAATTTGTTGATAATGATATATTAATTTTATATAATATCCCCAAATTTGATACCATTTCTTGCAATATGGAAAGTATTAGCAAAGAATTAACGTTATCGTTCTACCATTCAAGCCATAATTTTAGATATGCTCTTTACTTATACTAAGGTTCAAATAATTTTCTATACAACTCTTCAATTTTTCCAATATCGACTATTTCAATATTGAATTTTTCTCGATTTAGCCCTTTTAAATTATATTTTGAAATAAAGATTTGTTTAAAGCCTAATTTATCAGCTTCTTGAATTCTTTGTTCAATTCGACTGACCGCTCGAATCTCTCCTGATAAACCAACTTCTCCTGCAAAGCAGATGCTACTCGGAATGGATATATCTTCTAAGGAAGAAATCAAAGCACTGACAATAGAAAGGTCAATCGCAGGGTCATCTACTTTTAATCCCCCCGCCATATTTAAAAAGACATCTTGCTGGCCATACAAAAAGCCACAGCGTTTTTCCAATACTGCCAATAACATACTCAGTCGACGCAAATCAAACCCCGTTGCCGTTCTTTGAGGCGTACCATAAACGGCAGTACTTACCAATGCTTGTGTTTCTATCAACATTGGTCGCATTCCTTCAATGGTTGCCGCAACTGCACTACCACTTAAATCCTCATCTTTTTGAGACAATAATAATTCTGAAGGATTGGACACTTCCCTTAAGCCATTTGCTTGCATTTCATAGATACCCATCTCATCCGTTGAACCAAAACGATTTTTAGTAGTCCGCAAAATTCTATAAGTATAATGCTGGTCTCCCTCGAATTGTAATACAGCATCAACGATATGCTCTAATAATTTAGGACCAGCAATAGACCCTTCTTTAGTAATATGGCCAATAATAAAAACAGGTATATTAGTTTCTTTAGCAAATCGCTGCAATTCGCCCGCACATTCTCTTACCTGCGAAACACTACCAGGAGTAGATTCTACATGTGGAGACGAAAGTGTCTGAATAGAATCAATGACTAAAAGGTCAGGTTCAAGTTGCTGTGCATGATTTAATATTTTACTAGAGTTGGTTTCGGTAAGAATGAAGCAATCATCATGTTTTTTACCAATTCTATTCGCCCGCATTTTTATCTGTTCTTCACTTTCTTCACCAGAAACGTACAAAATCTTTGCGTCTATAGAGGTTGCTACTTGCAGCAATAAAGTAGACTTTCCAATACCAGGTTGTCCACCTATTAATACAATAGACCCACCGACAATACCACCACCTAAAACTCGATTTAATTCATTATCGGGCGTGACTAATCTATCTTTACTAGTAGGTTTAATTTCTTTTAAGGGAATAGGCTTAGGAGCATTGCGGTCGGGGTTTTTCCAAACCTTTGTTTTTTGCTCCTGTTTTGTTAGTTTGGTAACAACTTCTTCCTGATAGGTGTTCCAATTGCCACAGGTTGGACATTTTCCAATCCATTTAGGAGATTGGGCGCCACAATCACTACAAGAGAAACTTTTTTTTACTTTAGCCACAGTTTTTTATGAAATTTTAATCAATATTTAAAAAATATTCTTTTCTTTGTACTACAATTATAAAATTATCCGACACATCATTTTTTTGTTCTTGTTATATTAGTAGGACAAACTTCCAATCACTAATCCAATAATAATTTTCAATAATAGAGAATAGAACAAGCTAAGATACGTAGGTTTCTATGTCTTATAAAAAAAACTATTTGACAAGGAAATATTTTTTTTGGAAATTGTTTGCGTAGTTTTTTAGTAAAATAGAACAAGGCTAAAATTAACTACTAATTTGCGATAAAAAAAGGCTTTGCCTTTCAAGATATATAAGAATTGTTTTCATTTGGTTTTTTGGGGTTATACAGGGTGCAGCGTATTATACGCTTGTGCCCTGTTTTCTTTTATTCCATACCAAATTTCACAATTTCTTTTCTCTTTCAAATAAAGGGTGTTGAATCTATCTTCATCTTCTCGCACCAAGCAGTTCTAACAGGAATCGGAATGAGAATGAGGCTATAGCACGCGACCTAGAACAAGTGTAAAAGGAACGACCTACTAAGGTCGATTTTAATCGGAGATAAAAACCTGTTATCCTGTTATCGAGCACAGCTGACACATAATGTACTTTGTGGCATAAACATTAATCTTGCTGGTTGGATGGTCTTTTTACAATTAGAACAATTTCCAAAGTTAGGAGCGTCTACTTTTGTTAAAGCTAATTGTAGACTATTTAGTTGTCGTTTGGCATTTCTTAAGGCAGCGTCCGAAACGCCTTTGTTATTAATCGCATCCATTCGACTAACTCGGCCAATAGAATTTTCTGGAGAAATTGGTTTACTTGACTCTTCCATACCTTTAATCTTTTTCTCTGTTTCCGCTATTTTTTCAATAATTTTCTTTTTTAATAATTTTCTTTCTTCTGGCGCCATAATTATGATGTTAGAGTTGAAGTTTTACATTCATCTTTATGAAAAAACTAAGCCATGTTAGTGATTCATTAGATTCTTTATCATTTTTCATTCTACAATATAAAAGATTATTTATCAATTATTTAACCTATCAGCGTTTCCTTCGTAGGATAGAAAGCACAATTAAATATCCTGCTGTGGAATATCTTGAATATATTGTAATTTCGCAGGCTGAAAATAAAATCATCCAAATAGGACTGTTACCTTACTAAAATAAGCCAAATAATGATTGATGTAAAACTGTTGAAAAAAATTTGTGAAGTTCCTGGGACTTCTGGTTTTGAGCAAAAAATAAGAGAATTTATCATCAAAGAAATTAGTCCACTTGTTGATAGTTTAGAAGTGGATGCAATGGGGAATGTGATTGCCATAAAAAAAGGTAAAACACCTAAAAAGGCAATGGTGGCTGCTCATATGGATGAAATTGGTTTTATTGTCACCCATATTGATGATGAAGGCTTTGTTCGGTTTCATACCTTAGGAGGTTTTGACCCTAAAACCTTGACTGCTCAACGAGTCATTATTCATGGCAAAAAAGATATTATTGGCGTGATGGGTTCCAAGCCGATTCATTTAATGAAAGCAGAAGAACGAGGAAAGCCTATTCATATCCAAGACTTTTTTATTGATACAGGAATGAGTAAAAAAGCAGTGGAGAAAATTATCGAAGTTGGGAGTCCAATTACTCGAGAGCGTGCCTTGATAGAAATGGGCGATTGTGTGAATGGCAAATCAATAGATAATAGAGTTTCAGTATTTATCCTTATCGAAGTACTTCGTTCTTTACAGAAGAAGAAAGTGCCGTATGATATTTATGGTGTTTTCACGGTGCAAGAAGAAATCGGTTTACGTGGAGCAATGAGTGCAGCCCATCGTATTAACCCTGATTTTGGTTTTGGTTTAGATACAACGATTGCTTTTGATGTTCCAGGAGCGAATCCACATGAAATGGTGACTAGATTGGGCAAAGGAGCAGCTATAAAAGTAATGGATGGTTCGGTGGTTTGTGATTATCGGATGGTAAAATATATGAAGGAAGTGGCTACTAAAAATAAAATAAAGTGGCAACCAGAAATTTTACCTGCTGGAGGAACGGATACCGCAGCGGTTCAACGATATGGAAAAAATGGTTCTATAGCAGGGGCGGTTTCCATTCCTACGAGACATATTCACCAATCTATCGAGACTGCACACAAAGAAGATATTAAAAATTGTATCGAACTTTTAGAAGCAAGTTTGGTGAATTTAGATACATATGATTGGAGTTTTAAATAAGAGTATGTCTAAAGGAGAGGTGCATTAAAAAATGGCAAGAAAATAAAAATAGTATGTGGGAAGAAATAGACAATCAACTTAAAAGAAACTTCCAATTCAAAAATTTCATTCAAGCTTTTGCTTTTATGACTGAAGTTGCTTTTCATGCAGAAAAGCAAGGGCACCACCCGAATTGGAGTAATGTATACAATCGGGTAGAAATTTGCTTAAATACACACGACGCTGGTAATATAGTGACGGAAAAGGACTGGCTTTTGGCGAAAGCTATAGATAGCATTTACGTAAAATACCATCGAGATTAAACATTACCTGCCAATAACTTTTCTTTCAAATCAAAGGGCAAAGCAATTTTCCGTTTAGCAGAAAAATCAAAAATGACAATTACAGATTCTCCGTGAGCGGCAACCCCTACTTTGTTGCTTTGAATGAGATGCTCTAAAACGATACTCGTTCTACCTAATGATTTGACGCGAGTACCTACAATTACTTGGTCAGGGTAGCTAATGGGCTTAACAAAATGACAGTTCATATAAGCCAAAACAGGACCTATTTGTGTTTCATTTCGAGAAGTGATTAACTCCTTGAAAATATCTATTCTAGCATTTTCAAAATAACGATAATAAACGGTATTATTTACGTGACTATTGGCATCCATATCTCCCCATCGTACCGTACAATCTATTTTAAAAGGATAGTCTTCTAGCTTCATTGTGTATAGATTATAAATTAATTATCAATATTTCCCATTTTATGCAAGACGGGTAATTGTCCACCATAAGCCCTGGCGATATTTTCTTCGTTGAAAACGGTTTCAGTATCACCATAGGCAATCATTCTCTGATTCAGTAAAATAACTTTGTCGAAGTATTTTCTAACGGTAGCTAAATCATGGTGGACGACTAATAAAGTCTTGCCTTCTTTTGCCAACCTTTTTAAAATTTGAATAATTTTTTCTTCGGTCGTAATATCTACCCCAACAAAAGGTTCATCTAAAAAGAAAATATCAGATTCTTGGCACAATGCTCTAGCGATAAAAACGCGCTGTTGCTGCCCGCCGGATAATTCCCCAATTTGTCGATTTTTGAAAGCCGTCATTCCTACTTCTTCCAGTGCTTGCATCGCTATATCTTCATCGGCTTGATTAAGCCGTTGAAAAACTTTTTTGTGAGGATACCTCCCCATCATCACGATATCGAAAACAGTGGCAGGAAACTGCCAATCTACGTCATTTTTTTGAGGCACATAAACGACTTTCTTTCGTACTTTGTCAATTGGTTGACCTTCAATCTTTATGGTTCCATTATCTATTTCTAATAAGTCAAGGATGGCTTTAAAGAGCGTGGACTTTCCAGCACCATTGGGTCCAATTACCCCATATATCTTACCTTTTTCAATCTCTAGATAGATATTGGTCAAAACCCTTTTTCGGTCAAAAGAAACAGATAAACCTTTTACGGAAATCGTGGACATTATAGTGAGGTTGATAAGGTTAGTGAGGTTATGAGGTTAATGAGGTTATGAGGTTATGAGGTTAATGAGGTTTTGGTGCCTTACAAATCCTATTAACCTTATCAGCCTTATAAACCTTATCGACCCTATAAACCTTCTTAACCTCGCTTAATCAATATATTCTACTTTTCGCAAGAAACGAAATCCTACGCTTAATTCTAAAGTTACATTTACTATTTTTCTTTCTGGAATAGAAATGATTTGCCCTGGAACAGATGGACTTGCTACATTACCAAGGGCAGGTTGTTGATACTGGAAAGAAAAATCAGGATTAATGGTTAAATCTACGATTGCTCCGACGAGTTCATTAAATGGAAATTCTAAGCCACCACCTAAAGAAACTCCGTAATTAAATTTTCGGACGAAAAAATTATCTGGAAAAGTAAGTGGTGCCACTATCGTCCCATTTCTAAAATCATCCAAATTGGTGCTAATTGTATAATCGGCTCGAACACCAAAGGAATAGAATTTTTTACCAGTAGCCCCAAAATCGAACTTTTGCTTAGCCCCTAAAACAACCGAGGCATTCCGAAAAATAAATTGTGTGGTTGGAGGGGTAAAGATATCACCGTTTGGAAAAAAGTAGCGCTGATTTCTCAAGGCACTCCCTTTTAAATGTAATCCACCTTGAGCATACAAAGCAAATGAATTGTCTTCAGGAACAGATTCAATGAACATACTTCCTTGATATTTAATCAAAGGGTCTCTTTGTATGCCTTCCCATTTTTGAAGGCCTACTAATAATCCGCCTTTAATGCCCCATGCAAAGGATTGCGCATTCAGTACAAAAACAGAGCACGTAAGACTCACTATAAAAAGTATTTTTTTTATCATAACGGGTATTTTTATGTTCACAAAGTTATCTTTTATTCTATTCGTAATCTCATGCCAACTTGAATAATTTTAGTATTTAAGTTATTCAATCGCTGAATTTCTTTTACAGTCGTACCATAAGTTTGAGAAATTCGCCACAATGTTTCCCCTTTAACTACCTTGTGATACCTTCTTGTCTCAATATTAGGAGGCGTATCAACTTCAGAGATTTCTTCTTCTGTGGGTATAATCACCTCAGGAGTTTCTTCAACAGGGGTGATTATTTCTACGGGTTCTGTTGGTTTAGTTGCTTCTTTCTCTTTTGGTGTTAGAATGGGTTTATATCCACCTTCATCGTTACTTACTTCCTTATCTTCTTCAGTTTCTACTTTGTCTTCGATGATAACGGGAGGAGGAGGAATAATAGCTTCATTGCTCCGTAATCTAGGTGATTTTCTATTTTTTCCTCTCACTCTAATTGATTCCCCTATTGCTGGTTGTGTACCATTAGACATTTTATTTTTTTTATACAATCTATCCAAACAGAGTCCGTAAGATTGAGAAATATCGTACATGGTTTCTCCAGCTTTTACAAGATGAAATTTTTCTTTACCTCTAAAATTTCTTCTTTTTTCTTGTAAAAACACTTTTTCATCAGCGGTCAATACTTGATTGGTAGAGGTAATTAGTTCATTATATTTGACGATTCGACTAACAGATGTGTTAGTTCTCTGAGCGATAGCCGCAACCGTTTCTCCTGTTTTTACATATGTCATTTTAGCGTCGTTGATGTAAAAAACGTCTCTTTGAATCTTTGTTCTGGTTTTGGCTTTTGCGACAACATCAGAAGATGCCCTATTATCGAATTTGTTTAAATCATACTCTTCTATAATCCGAATCAATTTTTTGTCATAGGTTTTACTAGTAGCATACCCCGCTTTTTTTAATCCCTTTGCCCATTTTTTATAATTGGTAGGGTCTAATTCAAATAAATCATTATAGCGTCTATTTTCTAATAAAAAATCAGAATGTGCTAAATAGGAATATTCGGCATCTCTATAGCCACGAAAACAAGACTTGACCAATTTTCCTTTTTTATAGTCATCATCTTTGTGGTAATATTTTTTTCCGTTCCATCGACCACCACATTTGATACCAAAGTGATTATTTGCTTTTCTTGCCAAAGTACTTCTACCAGCGTTGGATTCTAAGATACCTTGAGCTAGTTTAATACTTGCAGGTACACCTGTTCGTTCCATTTCACTGATAGCGATATATTGAAACTCGTCGATGTATCTTTCTATATTTTTGTCTTTTGCTAATAAGCTCGTTACTGAGAATAGCAGCAAAAGGACAATATTTCTCATTGTAGCCATTTAATCTAAATTTAGATTTTCTTACAAAAATTGATTGGTAATACCCTTTCTTTACAATTTTAGTCTAAGAATCGTTTTAATAATGCCAAAATAAACAATTTCTATCTTCGTTTCCCTAATTTTGCAAAATCTTTCAATATTAGGTATTACCTAATCCAAACGCAAAAACACTCTTAAAAATGTCTAAACTAAGTGTTAATACCTTATTAATTTTTATCATTTTATTTTTTTCTTGCAAAAATCCCTTCAAAGAAACAGCCACTGACACGCCTGAAGAAACAATCGAAACAGTAGAAGAAAAAGTAGATGATAAAGCACCTGCGGTTATTGAAATCTATGTTTGGGTAGATAAATTACGACTCCGGTCAGAAGCTACTACTAGTAGCGAAACCGTGACTACTTTGAAAGAAGGACAAGCTTTAACTTTCCAAAACGAGCGCTCTGATTTTACAGAAAAAATTAATCTTAGAGGGACATTATTCGATGAGCCTTGGTTAAAGGTCTCGACAGCAGATGGAAAAGAAGGATGGGTGTATGGAGGTGGTGTAAAATTTTACAAAATTGGCGTAGACGAATCGCCTACAGTTTATGATGATTGTTTTAAGTTGAAGAGGAGTCGAAAGATGACACAGGCAAAAAAATGTATCGACCGCACTCATTTTAGAGAATTAAAAAAGGAAAGTTCTTTAGTTTACGAATCTTCCACGGGGATAAATTTCCGATTATTAAGTGGCGACCAATATATTTTGAGTAATGTAGGAAGAGATTCAGTTTATCAATTTAGATATTATTTAAAAGAGGCCGCTGTCTTTGTAGCGCATGGAACCTATGGAACACAGGAAGGATACGTTTTAATAGATGACAAAACAGGTAAGCTTACTCGCACTAAAGGATTTCCAAAAGCTTCTAATGACCATGAACATATTGCTTGTTTGAACCCAGATTGGGGAGATAAAGGTAATTTTAGAGGTATCCAATTATTTAGTTTTGTGAATAATGAATTAGCAGTTGTTTTTGAAGAAGCATTGGAAGAATTCAGACCTGTCACGCCTAAATGGGTGGATGAAAATACTTTGCAATTTACCCTTTTAGAAGTAGCAGATAAGCGCAATAAAAAATCTAGATACGGTCAGTTGATAAAGCAAGAAGATGGACAGTGGGTATTGGAATTGTAAGTTTGTAAGACTTTGTCAGGAACTTAGTATTAATTAATAGACATTATCCTAAAATGAAAAGTACTGCCAGCACTCCAAGTGCTGGCAGTACTTTTCATACGATTTTTTTTAGAATGATCACTAAGGAATCATAAAAATTTGAGGTACTTTTCTGAGTTAGCATATAGAGGAACAAATTACTGTGGTTGGCAACGACAACCCAATGGTATTACCGTACAAGAAACTATCGAAAAAGCTTTTTCAACGATTTTAAGAACACCGATTACGGTTCACGGTTGTGGCAGAACAGATACAGGGGTGCATGCGAGTCAATTTTTCATTCATTTTGATTTTGAGCAGACTTTTCCCAAGGGATTTGTTTGGAGATTGAATAAATTCCTACCCAATGATATTTTGATTAAAAGTATTTTTGAAGTTACCCCAGAAGCTAGTACTCGATTTGATGCTTATCATAGGAGTTATGAATATCATATCAGTTTTCAAAAAGCGCTATTTAATGAAGAAACCGTATTTCACTTTCCTTTTGCTAATAAGTTAGATTTTGAAAAAATGCAGCAAGCAGCAGCGCTATTATTAAACTACAATGCTTTTTTTCCTTTTTGTAAAACAAAATCAGACGCCAAGACCATGCTATGTGATATGAAGCGAGCAGAATGGGTGATAGATGAAAAAGCAGGTCGAATGACTTTTCATATTTCAGCTAATAGATTTTTACGAGGGATGGTCCGTTTAATTGTTGGGATGTGTTTAAATGTTGGACTAGGAAAATTGGAACTTAACGATGTAAAAGAAGGAATGGATAAACAAGTTCGATTAAAAAAAGATTTAAGTGTAGAGGCGAAGGGGCTTTTTTTGACGGAAGTTCGTTATCCATTCTTAAATCAAGAATAATTCCAGATGAATAGAGGGGGCGAAATGTAAAAAAGTAGCATGCCAAAATATTTTCGAAATTTAATTAGGCAAAATTAAATTAACAATCCTTATAGTTTTTACAACATAGTCACAATAGTAAAAAACACATAGCAAACATAGTTCTAAGTCTTATTGAAAATAGTAAAACTATGTTCATCTATGTGAAGATACTATTGTACCTATGTGTTGAAAAGTAGTAGTTCCTTGTCACAACGCAGCTAATTTAAAAATTATGAAAGCAGTATTAATTAAAGCATTTGGTGGGCCTGAAAATTTACATATTGGAAATTGGGAAAAGCCTTCACCTAAACCTCAGGAGTTACTCATAAAAGTACATGCAACAGCTTTAAATCGTGCAGATACCATGCAGCGAAAAGGGCAATATCCACCACCTCCAGGGGATAGTCCAATACTGGGTTTAGAAATAGCAGGAGAAGTAGTGGCACTTGGAACGGAGGTGACGAATTGGAAAATAGGCGATAAAATTTGTGGGTTAATTGGCGGAGGTGGATACGCAGAATATGCCGTTATTCCAGCAGCTCAAGCCTTACCGATTCCTGAAAACCTTACTTATGAGGAAGCGGCAGGCATTCCAGAAGTATTTTTAACTGCATTTCAAGCCATCAATTGGATTGGAAAATTAAAGAAAGAAGAGCGAATTTTGATACATGCAGGCGCAAGTGGGGTGGGCACAGCAGCGATACAAATTGCCAAAGCGATTGGTGCAGAAATTTTTGTTACGGCGTCTAAAGGGAAGCATGAAACGTGTCTAAATTTAGGTGCCGCTAAAGCGATTGATTATAAAAAAGATAATTTTCAAGAACAGGTCTTAGCATTTACGGATGGAAAGGGAGTGGATATGATTATTGATTTTATCGCAGCGCCTTATTTTCAACAAAATATCAATTCCTTAAATTTTGATGGTCGAATGGTCATGTTGGCATTGATGGGTGGGTTTAAATTAGGTGAGTTGAATATGCTGCCTATTTTATTCAAAAGAATAAAAATTCAAGGTTCTACGCTAAGAGCAAGAACACTTGATTATAAAGCTAAACTGACCAAAGATTTATATGATTTTGCTTGGCATCGATTCGAGACGGGAGAGTTTAAGCCAATTATAGATTCGGTATATGATTGGACCGAAGTAGCAGAGGCACATCGTTACATGGAAGCCAATAAAAATATTGGTAAGATTATTTTAAAAATTGTTTAAATAAAACGGAATACTGGATACTAGTATCCATAGTATCCAGTATCCAGCATCATTCAGCAGCATGCTTCACTTTCCCACCGATAATTGTATAAAGTACCTTTGCATCTAAAATTTCCTCATCTCCACAAGTCAGTAAATTTTTCGATAAAACAGTCACATCTGCTAACTTTCCGACCTCTAAAGACCCTTTATCTTCTTCTTCAAAGGCCGCCCATGCATTAGACAAAGTATAAGCTTTTATACCTTCTTCTCTGGTCATACTTTGTTCAGGAAAAAATGCCATGCCACTATCAGCACGTTTTCTAGTAACGGAAGCATAAAAACTTTCAATAGGGTCTACATCTTCCACAGGGGCATCGGAACCATTCGTCACCACCGCACCTGCATCCAAAAGCGAACGCCAAGGATAAGCGCCTTCTCTTGCTCTTTTTTCCCCTAATCTTTTAATAACGAAAGGTGCATCAGAAGTACAATGAATGGCTTGCATAGCAGCAATAACGCCTAAGTCAGCAAATCGAGGAATATCAGTAGGGTCAATATGTTGTGAGTGTTCAATTCTCCATCTGAAATCAGATTGGTCAGGCATAGTTTTAAAAATCTTTTCATACAAATCTAGCATTTCTCTATTCCCTCTATCTCCGATGGCATGTACACAAAGTTGTAAGTTATGCTTTGCGGCTAAACCGCCTATTCGTTCAATATCTTCGATAGGGGTAACATTTTGTCCATGAAAATTAGGTTTGTCATTGTAAGATTCTAATAACCATGCGCCAAAAGAACCTAAAGCCCCATCCAGATAGGCTTTAATTGCTCGACTCGTAAAAAAATGATTACCTGCATTTAGGATAGGGAAATTTGAGAGATTCTCAGCTAGATTTTCTTCTCGACTACCAATCATGGCCCAAAGTCGTAAATCTAATGCTCCATCTTCTGCTAATTTTTTATAGCGGTCAATTTCTACAAAAGTAGAACCCGCATCTTGAAAAGAAGTAATCCCTTTTTTGATGCACTCTTCTTCTGCTAATTCGATACCTTCAAACCAAATTCGAGTCTTATCTTCTTCTGATAAAGTTTTTAAGTATTCATCATAGGCATTTCCGATAACACCCATCGCCGTTTCTTCAAATACACCAATCGCTTCGCCTCTAGAATCTCTTACAATTTCACCACCATTTGGATTCGGAGTTTCTTTAGAGACACCTGCAATTTTCATTGCTTGTTCGTTAGCTAGTAAACCATGACCACTAGCATGACGTAACATGACTGGATTATTAGGGGAAATTTCACTTAGTTTATCGTGATAAGGATAGCCCAATACCTGTTTGTCCAATTTTCCGTCCCATTTTTCTTGATGCCAACCTCTTCCTGTAATCCATTCACCAGGTTTAGCAGTTTTAGCTTTTTCAGCAACCATTGCTACAATATCATCCCAACTTTTAGATTTAATAAAGTTAAGATTTTGTAAGGTGGTTCCGATACTTGAAAAATGACCATGTCCTTCAATAATGCCAGGCATGGCAAAGTTTCCTTCTAAATCAATGACTTTGGTAGATTCCCCAACTAATTTTTGAATATCAGTAGTTTTGCCAACTTGCAAGATTCTATCAGCTTGAAAAGCTATTGCTTCAGCTTGTGGATTATTTTCATCTACAGTAGCAATCGTTCCATTAATTAGAACCATGTCAGCAACCGTTTTTTCTGCTTCACAAGCATAAATCAAAAAAAACATTGCTACAAAAAGAATACGATTCATCATTATACGTTAATTGATAGGAATGGTGAATTAATAAATTGCGTCTTTATGCGCCGTTATTTTTTCTTTATACAAGGCGAAAAACGTAGGGATAGCCTAGCTATCACGAGGCTTTTTAACGTAGTAGAAAGGAAAAAGAACAAGTAGAAGGATGTAAATTTATTATTTCACCATTCCTTGGTGACAAAAAAGGTGTCTTTGCTAAACACTAGACACAATTCTCTTGCGAAGTAAGGCAATATTTTGATATTTTTACAATATCAGAGTATCTTCTAGAGAAAGACAAAAAATGAATTCCATGTTTTTTGTCGATACCAAATAACCTATCGCTACTATTTTCTACCTAATAATTCATATTTCTATAAAAAAGGAAGCACTTTTGTTGTTCACTTTATCCATACCGATAAAGGTGGAACAATTTTTTCTGCATTTGTAATTATTGAATTACTTTATATGAAAAGACCGATTACCCTCAAACTGATATTATTCATTGCATTTTGCAGTTGTTTAATATCAACGCTTCATTCACAAATAGTGATTAATAATGGAGCCTGTAACTTGGGAATTACGATTCCTGATGATAATTGCGTGCAAGTAACCATCCCTGTCAATAATGCGCCTGGTAATCAGCTAGGGCAAAATGTTTTTTTATCGGAAGTGAGACTAGTAATTAGCCATGCTTGGAGAAACGATTTACAGGTTTCCTTAATTGCACCTGATGGGATGACCGAAATAAAATTGATTAATGAAAGAGGTGCGTCTACGGACAATTTTGGAGACCCATCTCTTGCTAATTGTGAAGCACCTTTCATTTTAACAGAATCTATCTGTACCACAGATTCCGTAAAAAATATAGTACAAAGTACAGAAGCAGTGGGCACATTTGTGCCTGAAGAAAGCTTTGCTAATTTTTATCTTTCTACCCCTTTTGACCCTAATGGAAACTGGATGTTAAAAGTTTGTGATGATAAATTTGGGGATATAGGGATGTTAGAATATGTTGAAATACTTTTTGAACCTCTAGGATGTCCTGCCCCGACGATGTTGGAGGCGTTTAATGTGACTGCTAGAACGATAGATTTAGGGTGGGATAATAACGGAGACTGCACAGGAAATGTGATTGTAGAGTTTGGCCCCGAAGGATTTGTACCGGGTAATGGAACTGCGGCTGGTTCTGCGAATAGCCAAGTGATAGTGCTAAATTGTGTAGAGAGATTTAATTTAACAAATTTAAATCAGCTAACGACCTACGATATTTACGTTCGAAAATCTTGTAGTAGCTATACTTATTTTTATAATTCTTGTAAAGCGACGGCTACGACAGATTGTATTCTACCGCCAACCACCTTATCCGAAAATTTCGATACTCAACAAGATTGTAATGCTGACGGAACCTGTATTGATTGCCCTACCCTAACAGGTGTTTGGAAAAATTCCATAACAGATGATATTGATTGGATAGTTAATAGTGGGAGTACGGTAACGTCAGGCACCGGACCAACTAATGATGCCAACTTTAATGGGCAATACATTTATTTAGAATCTTCGGGAACTTGTAGACCAGGTAAAGAAGCCATTTTACAGTCGGACTGTATAGAAGTTGATGCAAGTACAGGTATTTGTCATTTTTCATTTTTTTACCACATGTTTGGCAATAATGTGAATGCACTATTTTTAGAAATTACTACAGATGGTATAAATTGGGTTAATCTATGGCAGCAAACTGGAAACCAAGGAGAGGAATGGATTAGACAGTATATTAACTTGACTCCTTACGATGGAAGCATAGTGCAATTTCGTTTTAGAGGTATTTCAGCAGCGCTTAATTTTAGAGGAGATATTGCGCTTGACCGATTAACATTCTATGGGTCTCAATTAAAAGCGAGTGATATTTTTTATGCAGATACAGATAATGATGGATTTGGTAACCCAGCTGATTCTATAGCTGTTTGTTTTGCTGCCCAACCTGCTGGCTATGTTGCCAATAATCAAGATTGTGATGATACCAATGCCAGTATAAATCCAAATGCCACAGAAATTCCTTGTAATGGGATTGATGAAAATTGTAATGGGATGGCAGATGATGCGGTTATTTTCAATCCAACTTTTTCTGTTAGTCCAATATGTAGTGGTGAAATAGCAACGATTACGACTACGCCTTCTAATGCAGGTCAAATTTATTGGTTTGATGATGTATCAGGAACATCACCAATTGATTCAGGAACTACTTTTAGTACGCCAATACTGACAGATACGACGCTTTATTATTTTCAGGAGTCAAATAATTTTTCTGGTCAAACTTGTTCCAGTGCTTTACAGCCTGTTGAGATAATTGTTAATCCAAAGCCACAAATTTCCAATGCCTCTGGCAATCAGAATATTTGTCAAAATACAACATTTGATTTACGAAGTTTGGTCATCCAAGATGTAAATAATGCGACGGATACCATCCTATTCTTTACCAATGATTCTTATTTAAGTACAGCAGAGATTACCAACCCTATGGTAACGGTTTCTTCTGATTCTATTTTTTATATTCAAGCAAAATCGAATGCAGGATGTACAGATGAATTGGCTGTCTCCTTTTCAAAGCAACCGACTCCTGTAGTAAATATACAAGCAGGGGATACGCTCGATTTATGTTTTCAAGGAGCACCACAGTTAATTACTGCGGTAGAACAAGGAGGAGGAGTTGGTCCTTTTGATTTTGATTGGAGCACAGGTGCGCAGGGTATGGAAGCGATTGTATTTGCTAGGTCAAAGGATTTTTACCAGACGGTTACCATAACGGCAACTTCTCAAACGAATGGCTGTTCTGCAACGGACCAAATTGTTGTACATACTTTACCGAGCATTAGCACTATTCAGGTAACAGATATTCAAGAACCAAGTTTTTGTCAAGAAGATGGGGCGATAATAATTACTCCTCAAGATGGGCAAGCGCCATATGATTACACTTGGAGTGGAGCTGTTTCTGGAGTAGATAATAACATAGGGACGACGAACTATACCATTTCCGATTTAGAGCTAGGAGCCTATAATATTACGGTGACGGATAACTTTGGATGTAGTAAAAGTCTTCCCCAACAATTTGTCAGTGGCCCCAATTTTGGGATAGACCAAATTACAGATGTCACTTGTTTTGGGCTTAATGATGGAACGATAACCTTGAATGTTGGTGGGTTGATAAATCCTACCTACCAATGGAGTGATGGAACTGCTATTTTTTCTACGAATCAAAATGTCGCTAGTCTAAGTGGAGGTTTTTATTCTGTCATTGTAGATGCGGATAATGTGACACCATGTCCAATTGATAGTATTGTAGTATTTGAACCACCTTTACTAGAAATTTTAAATCAAAATACGATTTCTCCGAGTTGCGCTGGCTTATCCGATGCGTCTATTGATTTAACCGTTACAGGAGGTACACCGACAACGGACGGGGCTTATAATTTTTCGTGGGACAATGGGCTATCCAGCATTTCAAATCCTTCAAATTTGACGCCAGCTGATTATAGGGTAACGATTTCAGATGCTAATAATTGTAGGATTACGGAAACGGTGACAATAGCACCAACTCCAGTATTGGAAGTCGCTTTAACAGGTGTAGACCCGAATTGTTTTGGTCAAGCTGACGGCGAAGTTCAATCTGTTGTTATAGGAGGGACCTTTCCTTATACGTATGAATGGAATGACGAATTAACGCAAACAACTTCAAGCGCCTTCGGGCTATTGGCGGATACATATACTTTGAAAGTAACAGATGCGAATGGTTGTGTAAGAGAAGCTAATAATACGTTGAATAATCCACCTGTTTTAGTTGCGCAAGTAGCGAGTATAGCAAGTCCATTATGTAATGAAATTAGTGATGGTGCCATTAATTTAAACGTTAGCGGCGGAACTGGAACTTATGCTTACGAATGGAGTACTTCGACAACAACATCGAGCTTAACGAATATTAGCGCAGGGGTATATAGTGTGACGATTTCAGATACTAATAACTGTACTTTTGTGCTTGATTCTATTGCTGTAACTGCACCTGAATTAATGGATATTTCTTTTGTAACTGTAGCCCCTTTATGTGTGGGTGTAGATAATGGGTCAATAGAAGCTAGTGTAAATGGAGGAGTAGCGCCTTATAATTTTTCTTGGAACACAGGTTCTATTGCTAGCACTATTAATAATTTGGGCCCTGATAATTATTTTGTAGAAGTAACCGATGCGAATGGTTGTATTTCTATCTCAGATACAGCTATTTTAGAAGCACCTCAATTATTATCCGTGAATGACTTTCTTATCATTGATTCGATTCAGTGTAAAGGTTCAGATAACGGAGTCGTTTTTTATAATATCAAAAGTGATGCGCCTGGAGCCAATCTCTTTACTTTTCAATGGCAAGATAGTTCTGTCATAGTCGATAATTCTAGCGGACTTTGGTTTAGTAATGACCTCACCTTGACAGCAGGAGCTTACCAGTTAGAAATCACGGATAATATAGGTTGTGTACTAAATACGAGTTTTGAAATCACGGAACCAGATTTTTTACAAATAGATACAATTTTGGCAGAGCCTCCTTCTTGTTTTGGAGAAAATGATGGAAATGCTATTGCCAATGTTCGAGGCGGTACTTTACCATATACTTACAGTTGGACCTTACCTAATAATCGGATTGTTCGCACCACGGATGCTGTTTTACAAAACATTGACGGTGGTAATTATAAATTAGAAATCATTGATGCGAACAATTGTGTTTCCCCAGCCTATACATTTGAAGTGGAGTCATCCAGTCCAATCCTGCTACAAATAGATGAAGTAAGGGATGTGAGTTGCTCAAGTCCTGAAAGTGGTTTAATTGACATCAATGCTACTGGAGGTAGGTCGGGGATTAATTATGAATGGAATAATGGTTTATTAACAGAAGATTTGAATAATTTAGACGCAGGAACTTATACGGTTACAGTGACAGACGGTGCAGAATGTTCTTTAGTACAGTCTTTTGAAATCAATTTAATAGAAGATAGTTTAGGTGTTGAATTAGTGACGACTCAGCATCCAAATTGTGAGAATACTGCGGACGGAGTCATTACGATAAAAGTAAATGGGGGATTTGGTAGTTATCAATATTTTTGGAATAATGGAGAACAGGTTGTGGATGGAGATGTAACAAGCTTGCAAGGCTTAAGTGCAGGCAATTATGACGTAAGCGTTGTAGATGAAAGCAATGACTATTTATGTGTCGGTTATCTAGGAGATTTGGAATTAATTCCCGAAGGAGATATTTCGGTAAATCTAGATGATTTTGTTAATGAATTAGCTTGTTTTGGAGATACTAATGGAGCCTATTTGATTACGCCAATAGGAGGAACTGGGCCTTACCAATACCAATGGAGCCATGGCGATACGACTCAAGATGTTACTAATTTATCAGCAGGTACTTATGCCTTGACCATTACAGATGCAAATAATTGTGCGTGGTCAAGTGGGGAGTTATTTCCAGAAATAGTTGCTCCTATTAATCCTTTTACTATATCTAGTAATTTTGTAACGGATTCCTTATGTGTAGGGGATGATAGTGGGGAAATTCAAATTAATTTTAATGGAGGTACTTTTCCCTATGAATTTAATTGGAATACGGGAGCGACTACTGCTTCGATTCAAAATTTACTACCAGGGATGTATTCCTTAACCGCTACAGATGAAAATGATTGTATCGTGCAGTTAGACACGACAATAGCCATTAAAGTAGAAGAATTAGATGTTGCCTTATTAACTACTGATTTAGATTGCTTTGATAATAACTCTGGATTTATTGAAGCGAAAGTTATTTGTGGTGTACCTCCCTATCGCTATCTTTGGAATACAGGGGATACGACTAGAAATCTTATTAACTTAGAACCAGGAAGCTATAGTGTTACAGTAACAGATGAGAATGGAACAGAAATGACAGAGGCAACAACCCTACGTACTCCACCTTTATTACAAGTAGATTCGACGAGAATTGATTTAATTAATTGTGAAGGCTTTATTCGGTTAGATGTTTCAGGAGGCGTTTCTAACTCTTATAATTTTACTTGGCGAGATGAATCAGGAACGATTATTTCTACGGCTAATTCTGCGAATAATTTAGCGGGTGGTAATTATTCCGTTACGGTACAAGATGCGAATAATTGTAGCGTTGTGCTTAATGATTTAGTGATTGATAATGACTTAATTATTGATAGTATAAATACCTCTTCTATTTTTAATCAACAATCGAATCGAGGGACCTTAAGTGTAGATACGATTTATGGAGGTACCGCACCATATAGTTATCTTTGGTTTAATGAAAACGACGAGATTATAGGAACAAGTGCTAGTGTAACAGGAGTAGTGCTAGGAAATTATTACGTTATCGTTACAGACCAAAATAATTGTGAACAGCGACAAAATCAAAGTTTAGATATAACAGACCCGATTACAGATTTACCAGAATTAGCTAATTTTAATTTATATCCTAATCCTACTAATCAAGTTAGTTATTTGGAGTTGCAGTTTGTCAAAACAGTAGATGTAACAATCACGCTTTTAGATGGTATAGGTAAGCAGGTATTCCAGTTAGAAAAAAGGAATGTTAAAGACATTCAGCAAGAAATTGATTTGTCCAATTACAGTTCGGGAATATTTTACTTAAAAATAACAGTAGATAATAATCCAGTGTATGGAGAAAAACTTTTTTATATTAAAAATTAAAACTTGTTTTTCAGGGAGTTATAAAATAATTTTTGGCTAATCTTAAAAAAAATGGCATAATATTTTATTTAAAAATAAAAGGCGTATCAATTCATTTTTGATATGCCTTTTGTCTTTTTTTTCCACTTTTAAATTACTGGATTTAGACCTAAATTTTAGCGTACTTTGCACCTCCTAATAAGCAAATAAAGCTACTTTTTTAGTTTTTATAAAAAACAATCCAATATCATGGTAAAAATATTAATCAACGACGGTATTCATCCTGATGGTCAATTGCTTTTAGAAGAAGCAGGCTACCAAGTCGAAACGAATAAAATTGCACAAGAAGATTTAGATGCACAATTACCAAATTACGATGCAATTTGTGTAAGAAGTGCCACTAAAGTCAGAACGGCTTTAATTGACAAGTGTCCTAACTTAAAAGCTATCTGTAGAGGAGGTGTAGGCTTGGATAACATTGATGTGAAGCATGCTAGAGAAAAAGGCATTCAGGTAATTAACACACCTGCGGCTTCTTCTAAGTCTGTAGCAGAATTGGCATTTGGACATATGTTCAACCTATCAAGGTTCGTGCATCTGTCAAACAGAGAGATGCCAACTAAAGGAAATAGCGACTTCAAAAAATTAAAGAAGTCTTATGCTAAAGGTCAAGAATTGAGAGGTAAGAAATTGGGAATCATTGGTTTTGGAAGAATTGGTCAAGAAACGGCTAAGATTGGATTAGGTTTAGGGATGACTATTTTACCTGTTGATTTAATGTTGGATGATGCCACTATTCAATTGTCTTTTCAAGGTAACAAGGAAATTACCGTATCGGTAAAAATTGATACTGTAGAGATGGATGAAATGTTAGCCAACGCAGACTACATTTCATTACACGTTCCATCTTTAGGAAAAGCCTTATTAGGCAAAGAAGAAATGGATAAGATGAAAGATGGTGTTATTTTAGTGAATACTGCTAGAGGAGGAACAATCGATGAAGATGCGCTATTAGCAGCTTTAGAAAGTGGTAAAGTAGGAGGTGCAGGTTTAGATGTTTTTGAAAATGAACCAACGCCTAGAGCTGATTTATTAAATCATCCAAGAATTTCTGTTTCTCCACACATTGGTGCATCTACACAAGAAGCGCAAAGAAATATCGGATTGGAATTAGCAGAAAAATTGATTGATTTATTTGGAGAGGTTTCTTAGTAAATTGATTGCTGCTATCTTCGGATAGTTGATATAAACATACAAAAGACCTAAGGAATAGTTCAATAATAAATTTACATTCTTCTACTTGTTGGCAGCCCATCCTCTTGCGAGGTTCACCCTTACGGGTTCATCCTTTCTACTGCGCCTGCCTGCTGACCGCAGGAAGGCAGGTTAAAAAGCCTCGTCGATGCTGGGCATAGCCTGCGTTTTTTGCCTTGTATAAGAAAAAAATAACTTCCTATAAAAACGCAATTTATTAATGTACCATTCCTAAAGCGGTATCGAAGTATTTCGGTACCGCTTTATTATTTTATAGCAATCTATTTTTTAAAATCAAAGGCTCGAAAAACAAAAGAAGTGATATGTTGGGGTTAACCTATCACTTCTCAAGTAAGGGAAATGGCAAATTAAAAATTGCCATAAAAAATGTGTGTAGTTGAAAATACAATTTAAGTTTAATCAAAGCATTCTCTCATAGTTCTGTTTAATTCTCTTCAAAGATAAGGGAAAAAAGTATAGTGTCAAATATAAACACCAATAAATATTTGGTGAAATAACCAAATAAACAAATTTAAGTTTATTTAATATTTTTCAGAAACATATTCATTTGCGTTCTTTATACATTCAAAACCGTTGAATATAAATTAGGTGAAAATAATATCAAGGGAATAGCTAATTTAGAGTCATTCTCTTCATTTATTTTTAAGTATATGAAAACGAATCTACGCAACTATTTCTATTTCTCTAAGACCCAAAGAAATGGTTTGATAATAGTTATTTGTTTAATTTTTTTATCCTTCTATTTATCAAACATCTTATCAGACTATCTATCTAGTCCAGCAACAGATTTTTCAGAATTTAAAGAAGATGTAATAGCCTTTGAAGCTGAAATGACAAAAGTAGACCAGGACAAATTTGAAGAAAAATCAGAAGAAGCGTCAAAAGGAAATAAAGCGCCAATAGTGCCCTTCTCATTTGACCCTAATATTGTTACCAAAGAAGGGTTGATAAAATTAGGAATTAAGCCAACTGTAGCCAATACCTTTATTAAATATCGAAATACAGGAGCAAGATTTTATAAGAAGAAGGATATAAAAAAAGTATTTGGAATAACAGATGCCGATTATGATAGATTGAAACCTTACATCCATTTCAATCAAAAAAAGGATAAGCTTAAAACTACAGACCAACCAAAAGTTGTTGAAAAACCATTAGTTAAACCGATTACTCCATTTGTATTTAACCCAAATGAGGCCACAAAGGAAACTTTATTAAATCTAGGACTTTCTGAAAAAGTAACTCAAACGATTATTAACTTTCGTTCTAAAGGAGGGCAATTTTGGAAGAAACAAGATTTGAAGAAAATTTATGGATTAGCAGAAGAAGATTACTTGACCCTAGCACCTTAT
>CALLVC010000480.1 GCA_938010785.1 uncultured Saprospiraceae bacterium | reverse complement strand
TGTTCTTCCCAAAGTAGTAAAAAGGAAGCAGAACAATTTTCTTCCATAAAGTGTTAATCGGCTAATAGGATATTTATGGTTCACGCTCCAATTATCCCCAGAGTAGCATAGAAGAACGCTACCTTCAGATAATAAATTAGATAAGAGTGAACAAGGAACCTCTTATGTTTCTAGTTATTTTAAATGTAGAGAGAAATAACTATATAATATGAGGCCACGACATGGTAAAGTAAAGAAAAAAGCTCTTTATCGCATACCTATGTCAATTTAAACAATTTTATATTTTTCAAAAAAAGATTTTTTACGATTTCTAGATACATTTAGAATCGTCCCATCAGTAAGGGTAACACAATTTTTACCATTTACTGAGTAGTCAACAATATGTGAAATATTAACAATATAAGAATGATGAATCCGAACAAAAGTTCCAGGAGAAAAGGCTTCATTTACCTTTCTTAGACCTCTTGTGATAAGTAGATTCTCCCCATCTTTTAGATAAAGCGTGGTATAGCTACCTTCTGCTTTACAATAAATAATATCCTCTTCATTAATAAAGATTTTTCCATTTTTTGTTGGCACTGCTAGTCTCATTCTTTCAGGGTCTTTTGTTTTTGTTGAGGTCATTGGTTTTTAATTTTATTAAACTACAAAAAATATTAGACAAATAATAAACTACATAGTTAACCTGTGGGTCAAACATGAAGTTATTAGATAGTAAATCCTTCTAGAGATAATCAAGCTAAAAAAGCGATTAAATCTAATTAAAAAGTTTGAGTCTTATTTGTAAACGTTGTTTAATTGACGGGCAAAAAAAACAATTTAATTTAAAATATTTACTTAAGGCAAATACTTAAATCAATTAGGTGTCAGAAATTTTGATGGAAATTTTATTAAAAGAGTCGTGAAGCTATTCCTTTTATAAATTTAATAGAAGATGATTCTGTATTAAATATAAAAGTTGAGATGTTTTGAGTTTCATTTGTATATAGTTTTAGAGTTAGTATTTTAAACAAAGATAATAACAAAGGTTTCTAATTGTCAAAAAACTAAGATAAAAAAAATAGTTTTTCTTGTAATTGGTTCAAAAAAAACCATAACAGTACGAGCACGAGAAACCAAGTCACTTCTCTATTAATTAACTAATTGAATGATAGCGAAATACGCATATTGACACAATAAAATTCATACGTACAGTTTGTTTTAAAATCTCAAACAAGCAGGTGTTTTCATTTTTATGAGAAACCCCTTCTAAGTATAATAAATCATTAGAGATTATTCGAAAAAAATTCGTAGAAGAAGAGCTTTCAGAATTTGAAGTTCTGGAAGCTATATATAAGCATCCAAATTTTCACAAAAACACTAAAAAACACTTAAATATGTTGTTTTTTTCATGTTTAATTCACCTATAAACAACTGATTATCAATATATTAAAATCTAAAATAAATCTTCAACATCCTGACCTAAAAAATTGTAGTTTTGTGAAGGAAATTGAATTAAACTTTTAAGAAAAAGGAGCTGTTCTGTAAGTCCTTTTCCTTCATTAAATAGAACAAATACATGATTGAGACAGCTATTAAAAAGCGGGTATTATCATCAGAAAAAATTGCCGAACTAAATGAAAAATATAAGCCACTTAGCGTTTCAAAACGCATTGCGGAATTGTATAAAGATTTTGATGTAAAAGAAGTCATGTTAACAAGTTCTTTTGCAGCTACGTCAGCTTTCTTATTACATGCTTTTTCTAAAGTCAATCAGGCACAAAAAATATATTTCATTGACACCGGCTATCATTTCACGGAAACGCTGAACTATAAAGAAATGCTAAGTGAATTATATGGGTTGCAAGTAGCATCTGTCAGAGCAGATGCTTATGAACATAATTTTACTCAAAAAGATAAAACTTGGACCAAAAATCCTGATTTCTGTTGTTCTATTAATAAGGTAAAACCGCTTGATTTAATCAAAGAACGGTTTACGGTTTGGGTTTCTGGATTAATGGAATGGCAAAGTGACCACAGGTCTACCTTAAATATATTTGAGCAAAGGAATAACATACTAAAATTCTATCCCTTATTGGATGTGACAGAAGAAGAACGGAAAGCTTACATCAAAAAAAATCACCTCCCATTTCACCCTTTGGTAGCCAAAGGGTATTCCTCTATTGGTTGTAAACATTGTACGGTTCCAGGTAAAGGAAGAGCAGGACGTTGGAATAATAGTCCGAAGACAGAATGTGGATTACATCTCTAAAAAGAGGAAAGATGCCAGACCACTTTGTTGTCAGAACATCATTTTCAATGATTGTCAGAAGTCAGAAAAATAGCATGAGGAATGTCAATTCCGAACTACAAAGAGAATACAGGAAAAGACATTTTCAGATAGCTGTAATTTTAAAGGGTAAAAAATCTGGTTAAGATTATCTATTTTTGCGTTTTTTTAAGACCAATTTTGTAGACTAAAAAATCTGCAAAAATCAAAATTCTAAATATGACCGCAGAAATGCACACAGAAAAAGGAGTAATGACGATTGAGTTATATACAGATGATGCTCCTAATACCGTAGCCAATTTTGTAAAATTAGCTAAAGAAGGCTACTATGATGGTTTAAGTTTTCATAGAGTCATTCCTGACTTTGTTGTACAAGGTGGCTGTCCTAATACAAGAGCAGGTGCAAGTGGACATCCGGGAACGGGCGGACCAGGCTATAAAATTGATTGTGAGTTAGATGGAGGAAATCAGCATCACGAAAGAGGCGTATTGTCAATGGCACACGCCGGTAGAAATACAGGTGGTTCTCAATTTTTCATTTGCCATAGTAGAAATAATACTGCTCACTTAGATAGAAATCATACTTGTTTTGGAAAAGTAATCAATGGCTTAGACGTGATTGATGATATCCGACAAGGAGATGGGATTTTGAAAGTAGTTGTCCTTGATGGAGAAGCAGCTTAAAAAGTTTCAACTTATTACAAATCATGGTGATTTTGAAAATCACCATGATTTGCCATGATTTATATTTTCAACAAACTCTCCAATAGACAAATCTGATTTTTCGCTCTGACCAAATTCTGTTCTTCGTACGCTACCTTATAATAAATATTTCCATTGAGAAAATCTGTTAGAAATCGAAGGGCTTGTTCAAAAATGGTTAATTGTGCACCGTACATTAATGAGGTAGTTTCTAACTCAGTCAAAGCACCATTCCAGCCTGCTAAATACCCTCTTGTCAGCGCGTCTAAAATATTTTTTCTTACTTTAATCTTATCAAATTCGGGGCTATTTTCATCAAATTCGGGGGTAAAAGTCCGTACCATATCTCCAAAATCATAGAGTAAATTACCAGGCATTAAAGTGTCTAAATCAACCACACAAACAGGTTTACCAGTAGTTTTATCAAACAGGACATTGTTAATTTTAGTGTCATTATGTGTTACTCGAATTGGGAAAGTTAATTGAGCAATATGTTTTAATAAATATTTATAGGTCAATAATTTATCAATCGCTTTTTGTGCTAATTGTCTTTGCGTCTCTTCTGTATTTTCAATCGCTGTTAAGAATTGGTCAAACCGCAGGGTCGTATTATGAAAATCAGGAATGGTTTCAAATAAAGTATCTACTCGAAAATCTTGTAGATAATTGGCATATTCCCCAAAAGTAAAGGCTGCTGCAAAAGCCATTTCTTCATTAACAACCTCATTAAAAGTTTCCGTATTTGGAATAAAAGGAAAAAGTCGCCAGCAACTCCTTTCCTCTAACACAACATTTTGGTTATCAATACTTTGGATTGGCAACAAAATTGCTTTAGGGTAATTTTTGGTTTTTAAAAATTGACCAATCTTTTCAATATTAGACATCACCTCCAAAGGTTGTTGAAAGATTTGGGTATTGATTCGTTGAAGGACAAAACTTTTAGCTTTATTTAATTCCTTGTTATCAACAATCACCTTATAGGTCTGGTTAATATGCCCAATTTCTATTGGCTCAATACGGTCGATATTGTCACCAAGCTGAAATTTTTGAAGAATTGGGTGCAAATGACTAAATGGGTTCATCTATAAAATTTATGCAAAGGAACTTTGAAAAAATACAAATATGCCCTTCTTTTCAATTTTTATGAACTTTATTAAGGACAATAACCGTTATTTGAGTTATTTTGCAACTTTTAAATATAACCACCAATTCATTTTTTTACATGCCAAGACTCATTATCATCTCTAACCGTTTACCAATCACCATTGATAAAAAGGAAGGGGAACTAATGTATCATCCAAGTGCAGGAGGTTTGGCAACGGGACTAAGCTCTCTAGATGAATCAATCGAAAAGCTTTGGATTGGTTGGCCGGGAAAAGCGATTGAAGACGATTGGGAACAAGCCGCCATCAAAAATGACTTACAAAAAGAAGGATTAATTCCAATTTTTCTAAATCAAGAAGATATAGAATGTTTTTATGAGGGATTTAGTAATAAAGTAATCTGGCCGCATTTCCATTATTTTACCCAATACACTACTTATAATAATACTTCTTATTGGGAAGCCTACAAAAAAGTCAATCAACTATTTGAAAAAGCAGTTGCAGAAAATTATCAAGAAGGAGATATTATCTGGGTCCAAGATTATCAATTAATGTTACTCCCAGCAATGATTCGGAAAACTTTTCCAAAAGCAAGCATAGGTTTTTTCCTACATATTCCTTTTCCCTCTTACGAAATATTTCGGGTATTACCTTGGCGTAAACAGTTATTAGACGGCGTGTTAGGCGCTGACCAAATTGGTTTTCATACCTATAATTATATGCGTCATTTTTTAAGTGCCGCCTATCGGATATCAGGTATCGAGCATAATTTTGGAAAAATGGTGGTCAAAGGAAGGATGGTCAATGTCGATGTATTCCCAATGGGTATAGACTATTGGAAATACGCTAAGCATGCAGTCACCTTAGACCCTAGAGATGAGGCGTTTAAGATAGAGCGAATGGCTCGTAAGAAAACGATTGTACTATCTATCGACCGATTAGATTATACCAAAGGGATTCCTCAAAGAATCAAAGCCTTTGAAAATTTTTTAGAGACCTATCCAGAGTATATAGAAAAAGTCACCCTATTATTAGTCGTCGTACCTTCGAGGTCAAATGTAGACCAATATCAAGAATTAAAAGCAGAAGTAGATTCTCTAGTAGGTCGAATCAATGGATTATATGGGTCTTACGATTGGTCGCCTATCCAATATTTTTATCGTTCCTTGCCTTTCAAAGTGCTATCTACCTTATATAAAGTCTCCCAAATAGCGATGATTACACCTCTGAGAGATGGTATGAATTTAGTAGCAAAGGAATATATTGCCAGTAAAGAAGAAAGCGAACAAGGAGTGTTGATTTTAAGTGAAATGGCAGGAGCCGCCAACGAATTAACAGAAGCCTTAATTGTCAATCCCCATGATAGCGATGACATCGTCGAAACGCTTAAAAAGGCAATTGAAATGAATAGCTCAGAGCAACGATGGCGGTTGAAAAAAATGCAAGATGGTTTAAAAAAATATAACGTAAAAAATTGGGCAGAAAATTTTATCAAAAACCTTATGGATTTAACTCAAGAACAAAAAAATAGTGAAGTGCATTTACTAAACAAAGAAACAGCGGAAGACATTATCAACGCTTATAAAAACACTTCCCAGCGATTAATCATCTTAGATTATGATGGCACTTTAATGGGTTTTCAGAATGACCCACAAGCAGTAGTGCCTGACGAAGAGTTATTAGGTATTTTAGAGGAATTATGTGCAGACTCCCAAAATAAAGTAGTGATAAACACAGGTAGAGATAAAGAAACCATTGGAAAATGGTTGGGTCATTTACCCTTAGAATTTGCCGCGGAACATGGTGTTTGGACTAAAAAAGGCAAAAAATGGGTCAAAAATCCTGGACTAAGAAATGGCTGGAAACCAGATGTAGAATCTGTATTAGAAAGCATGGTGGAGAGAACGCCCGGTTCTTTTATAGAACACAAAGATTATTCTTTAGCTTGGCATTATCGAAGAATTGATAAAGAATTAGGTGCTAAAAGAATCAGGGAATTTAGAGATGTTTTGGCTTATTTGACAAGTAATTTAGACCTACAAGTTTTAGAAGGCAACAAAGTAATTGAAATCAAAAATGCAGGCGTTAGCAAAGGACAAGCGACCTTAGGCTGGAGCAATGCGAAAGAATGGGACTTCATTTTTGCCATTGGGGATGACCATACCGATGAGGACACTTTTAAAGCTTTACCAGAAACTGCATTCACCGTAAAAGTAGGAGATGCAAAATCCGCAGCTCGATATAATATTGGAACCGTAGAACATGTCCGAAGTTTATTAAAGTTATTTTTAGAAAAATAGTTCTTTCAATTATGAATCAAGTTCTAAAAGCATATAATAAAATTCAAAAATATCCTTTCGGAAAAAGAATTTTTTCTTACATGGTCTCCAGAAGGGCGCCTTATTTTAAAGGAATTCGCCCTCAAATAGAAGAACTACGCCCCAATTTCATCAAAGTGAATATGCGCAAAAGAAAGGCTGTTCACAATCACATCCAAACCGTTCATGCCATAGCCATGTGCAACCTATGCGAATATGCAATGGGTATATGTGCCGAATCGTCTATTCCTCCTCATCGAAGATGGATTCCGATGGGCATGGAAGTCGCCTACCTAAAAAAAGCCACAACAAATTTGTCCGCAACCTGTGATTTAACGGATGCAGATTGGACCCAAAGTGATGTCCCTTGTTTTGTATCTGTAAAAGATACGAAGGGTGTTGAGGTTATGACTGCTACTATTAAATTGAGAGTGACGGATAAACCACCTAAAAAGTAAGTAAACCATGCATAAAAAACTCATCGAAGTCGGCCAAAAAGCCGAAGCCAGAAGAATCGAAATAGAACAGGGACGAGTTTTACCAAAAGACTTAGCAGCCGCATTAAAAGCAACTGGCGTGCTACGCATTTGGGTAGCAAAAGCTTATGGTGGTTTAGAAGGAAATGTATTGGACCTTGTCAATGCTATCCAGACCTTAGCTTATTATAATGGGTCTTTGGCTTGGGTCGCTTCTGTGACGGGTACAGGTTCTTTAACTTCTGGTTATTTGCAAGCAGAAAATGCACAAGAAGCATTTGGACAAGCCGATGCTATGTTGGGCGGTTTTGCTGCACCTGTAGGTCGAGCTAAAAAGGTCGAAGGTGGGCTGATAGTCAACGGTCGATGGGGCTGGGGTTCTGGCACTTCTCATTGTAGCACGGTCATTGGTGGCATTATGATACTTGGAGAAGGAGAAGAGCGACCAATTCCAGCAGTCGCTTTGTTTTATCCAAAAGATGTAACGTGGTATGACACTTGGCAAGTCAATGGGTTAAAAGGAACAGCTAGTGGAGATTATGAATTAAAAGATGTATTTGTGCCAGATGGTCGTTGGATGCATTTTCCTGTACAAAAATCTGTAGTCGATAGTCCTTTATATCGAGTCTCTTTTTATGGTGCTTTAGCCGCTGGCGTTTCTGCTGTTGGCTTAGGTTTAGCCAAAAGAGCGTTGGATGAAATCAAGCAATTGGGGGCCACCAAAAAGCCAGTGATGGCACGAAAAACTTTATCAGAAAAAGCCGTCATTCAATTTCAATTAGCAGAAATGGAAGCTAAATATCACGCTGCCAAAGCCTTTTTGGAAAAAGCATGCACAGATAATTTTGAAGCTGCAAAATCAGGTATTCCAGATATTCACACCAAAAATTTATTACGAATGGCCGCTACACATGTCGTAATGACTTCCTCAGAAGTGGTCAATTGGGCCTATCGAACAGGTGGAGGCTCCACTATTTGGGACAGCGTTAAATTACAAGAATTACAACGAGATATGGCAGTTATAACCCAACATGGTCTAGTTGCCACTAGTAATAATGAGATGATTGGTAAGGTAGCTTTTGGGCAAGCGTTTAATCCTTGGATGTTGTAATTCCCCTCAATTTTCCATCCCCCACAAATTTCTATTTTCTTTCCCCTCTTTTGTGTAACTAATTTGTTTAAAACACATATAATCACTAATTCTAATACAACAAACATACATATCTATGAAACTAACAAACCAAGGAAAGGTAACGCCTCCCATTGAAATTGACTATGATGATGTCAAAATATGCATCTTCCGTCTAAATGCGCTCAACCATCCAACCCGCCGAAGAATATTAGTTGCCATCAACTTACTTGATAAAAATGCGACGGCAACCAAAATTACAGAGGCTATTTCTTTAGCCCCTAAAGTAGTTGAAAAACATTTGGCTCTATTAGTTAGAGCTAAAATCATCTATAGAGAAAAAACTGCCAAACAAAAACTAATATTTAGTATCAATCATACTACTATGGAAAAAACGAATAGATTTATTACAGAAATAAATAAAGACCAATAGTCAAAGTTGGAATAAGCTATTTTTTTAATCCAGTTATAAAAATTAAAAGGATTTCAAAAGATTCATAAGAATTAGATTTAAAACTAATTACTGTGGTCTATTGAAATCCTTTTTTATTTTCATCCAACTTATTTTTTAGTATTCTTATACTAATTTTCATTAAATTTGTAGCTCATAGAAAACAGCATTTATTAAAATATGAGTACAACTACCGTTCAACAGCAAATCATAAAATTCCAAACAGAAACAGACATTACGATTGTCGCAGATGCTTATGGAAATCCTAGCGATGCGCCAATTATTTTACTCCACGGAGGAGGACAAACTAGGAATTCATGGAAAAAAACAGGAGTAATCCTAGCCAAAAAAGGATGGTATGTTATTGCCACCGATTCTAGAGGGCATGGAGATAGTAGTTGGTCAAAAAAAGGAGAATATTCGTTTAACTATCTTCGACAAGACATCGTTAAGATTGTTAAGACCTTAGACAAAAAACCTATTTTAATTGGTGCTTCTATGGGGGGTATTTGCAGCTTGGCGGCCTTACATTATCATCCCGACTTAGCCAAAGGATTGATTTTAGTAGATGTTTCTCCCAAAATAGAAAAGAAAGGAACGGACAGAATATTTGCTTTTATGTCAGCAAAACCAGAAGGTTATAGTAGTTTAGAAGAAGTGGCAGAGGCTGTTAAAGGTTATTTACCACATAGAAAAAATATTGGTAGTTTAAATGGCTTAAAGAAGAATCTTCGTAAATTACCCAATGGTAATTACGGATGGCATTGGGACCCAGCGATGTTAAAAGTATGGCAAAGTAAATCCAGCGACGTAACGAACAAAGAACACGAAGCGTTTCTGACCGATGCATTAGTTAATTTAGCTATTCCAGCGCTGTTGGTCAGAGGTGGAATTAGCGATGTGGTCAGTCTCGAAATTGTGGAAGAATTAAAGCAGATTGCCCCAAATTTGGAATATATAGATGTCGCAGAAGCAGGACATATGGTTGCAGGAGATTCGAATCATGTTTTCACGAATGCACTGATTGATTTTGTAAAAAAAGTGAGGTAGCGGGAGACATAACTAAATTTAAAATTTAAATACACTGTGTAAAAAATATCTTTACATTTCTTACTGGTCCCCCGAGCGCAGCTACGCTGCCGAGCAGAATTATAAAAAATTTAATACACACTGTATTAAAATTCAAAATCTAAAAGTTAGTTTAGCTTTTCAACAGTTACTAAAAATAAAAAATGAATCAATATTACTTTACAGAAGAACACGAATTATTTCGCCAAAGCTTCCGCACTTTTTTAGAAAAAGAAGTCGTTCCTAACATTCCAAAATGGGAAGAAGAACGTCGTACGCCAAGAAGTATTTATAAGCGTTTTGGCGAAATGGGTTATTTAGGTTTGGATGTTCCAGAAGCCTATGGAGGGATGGATTTAGATACCTTTTACGCAGTCGTTTTCACCGAAGAAATGATACGCGTAAACTCAAGTGGTTTTAATACCTCCATTGGGGCACATAGTGGATTGGCACTTAAACACGTCAATGCAGAAGGTAACGAAGCACAAAAACAAAAATATTTAGTCCCTGGTGTCAAAGGAGAATTAATTGGCTGTTTAGCTATTACTGAACCAAGTGGAGGTTCAGATGTCGCCCAATTAAAAACAAAAGCCGTCAAAAAAGGAGAGTACTATATTGTAAATGGGGCTAAGACTTTTATCTCTAATGGGGTGTATAGTGACTTTATTGTCGCAGCCGTCAGAACAGGTGGCGAAGGTGCTAGTGGGGTGAGTCTAATCATCATCGACCGAGATATGCCGGGAGTTAGTGCCAATAAATTAAAAAAACTAGGTTGGCATGCTTCCGATACAGGCGAAATTCATTTTGATGACGTGAAAGTTCCTGTGGAAAATTTACTGGGCGAAGAAGGTCGAGGCTTTCCTTACATTATGCAGCATTTTATTTCCGAGCGCTTAAGCATGGCATTAATCGGGATTTGTCAAGCTCAATTGGCGCTTGATTATGCCTTAAAATATACGGCTGAGCGCGAAGCATTCGGCCGCCCCATCAATAAATTTCAGGCCCTAAGACATCGATTGGCACAACTATCTGCGGAGACCATGATGAATCGAGCTTTTGTTTATTCTTTGTACAAAAGATACGAAGATGGCGACTACATTGTCAAAGAAGCTGCCATGGCAAAATTGGTTGGTACTCAATTAAGTGACAAAGTCTGCTACGAATGTATGCGGATGTTCGGCGGCTATGGGTATATGGAAGATTACCCGATGGCTAGATTATTAAGAGATAGTCAACTGGGAACGATTGGAGGGGGAACTTCCGAGATTCTTTGTGAAATTATTTCTAAGATGATGATTGATGCGAAGTCCTATAAAGCAGCGGTGTAGATAGTGAACCAATGAATAAAAAACAGCAAATATCATTCTTAGAACAATTTTGTGCAGAAGGGGCTGAGGGTACTTTACAAAAGGGCTATAATTGGTTTCAAGATACGTTAAGTCCAACCCTCAAACTAGCTTCTGAAAAACAACCCGACCAACAAGAACTTTTGGGTGAAGCATGGCTTATAGCAGGCGAAGTGCATGAATTATTAAATGCGCCCAAACAAGCAATTACCTGCTATCAACTTGCGCTATTTTTTAATCCTACCTCGATAGACACCCACCGCTGGAAAGCCCTTGTGCACGAACAATTAGGAGACTATCTAGAAGCGACCAAACATATTGAACTCGCCTTAAAATATGCCAAAGAAGGAGAAGCATTGATGGTCGATAGACAAAGAATTCAGGATTGTATCGTCTATGATAAAGCCCCTGATTTTGAAGAAGGCAATTTACTTTGGGCTTATAATGAGTTATTGGCAGAAGGGAAATTTGGTAAAGTGATAAAAGGGATAAAAAAGTTAAAAACTAAAGATGTAGACTTATTACACTGTCTTTACCAAGCTTATGGCGGTAAAAAAGAGATAGAAAAAGGGGAAAAGACTTGGCAGAAAATTTTGAAGATAGAACCTGATGCTGTCTTGGAGGAATTGGATTTGTTTTATTGGGGGTAACTCTAAATACTAATTTTGGATTATGTAGAAAATCAAGATATGCCAATTTTTTCAAAAATCTACGTCATGCACCCAAGTATACCTTTCCTATTTATAGTACCGTTAGGTACTTAACATCGGTAATCCTCAGTGGTAAAAGTAGGGGTTAAGCGTGCCGTAGGTACGTAATATGGGTTTGAACGCCATGTTGCGTACCTACGGCACGAATAGGACTTACTTTTTTGTCTAGGTTACCCATGTAAAAGTACCTAACGGCACTATTAATTAATTTTAAGACAGAATCGACTTTCTCACTCCCCTAAACTAGTATCTATACTACTAATCTTCTGTACTAAAACTAGAAGCAGGTAATCCAGCCCCATTAAATAAAGTAGCCGTACTCCCATTCTTAAAAGCATACCGAACATGGATAGGATTGGCAATTTGGGAGTTACTAACGACTACTTCATTTCCTTCAATGACTGCATTCGCATTTAAAAATAAACCATTGGCACCCGCCATTTCAAATCCAGTAAGTCGTTGGTCTTTACTATTTAAGCCATCGGCAAATTGAAAAGATAAGCGAATATTATTGGATTCGATTTTCTTACTGCTGTATAAAGGACCAGAGCAAACTACATTAGCTTGTTGGTAATCTTTTGCCAAAGCCCATAAAGCTAACCGCTCTCCTACATCTTTTTTATTCGCAGGATGAATATTTTCTGTATTGCCAATATCTAAAGTTACCGCCATTCCTGTATTGCTAACAGACAATGTTTTTCGCTGCGCATCTCTTAACTGAGCCGATTCGATAGCATTGCTGTTGCCATAACTAAAAGGAGCAATTTGTACAAAATAGAAAGGAAAATTACCCTGGCTCCATGCAGCACGCCAACTTTCTATCATTTTTGGAAAAAGGGATTCGTATTGTTTATTTCGCTCCACATTTGATTCTCCCTGATACCAAATGGCTCCCTTAATCGCATAAGGCACCAAAGGAGCAATCATAGCATTATACAACACAGTTGGGGAATTTGCATTTAACTCGATGTCAACTATTGGTCTATCTTGAAAAGCGGCTATTGTTCCTCCATATAAATAGAACCTTCCTTTTTTGTATTCTGCGGTAGGTAAGTAATTCCATCCTTGACTACCCAAGTTGACAGATTCATTACCGCCTTTTATAGATAACCTCATATCTTTTTTATCGCCACTAAATCCACCACCACCGCCAGTATCTATCACCCGAATAGATAAAAGGTTTTTATTTTTACTTGTCAAATCTTTAGGAATCGTATAGACTCTTTTGGTATTCCATTTTCCAGGGCCCATCATTGCACCTACTTTCACTCCATTAAAATAAGTTTCATCCATATCATCAATAGCACCTAGTTCTAAGGTCAATTCTTGATTTAGAAACGCATTTGGAATCATCACTTCTTTTCTAAACAAAACGACTCCGTCGAAAGCATCTAAACCAATATCTTCTTGTTCCCACATCATCGGCATACTTATATTCGTCAAAGAATTTTCTATAATTCGTCCAGAAATTAATCCTTCATCTTTAAAATCTAAATTTTGCCAACGGGTAGCTTCAGGTAATGAAGTATTGTCTACAACTTCTTTAGTCGCTAACCAATTGCTTAAAGCTTCCTGTTGAGGTTTTGCCTGGTCCAATTGCTTTTGTACTTCTAAATAATCAGAAAGGCTGGTCAAGTGCTTGCCTTCGGTCCAAGCCTCTGCTGGAGTACCGCCCCAACTTGTGTGAATTAGACCAATCGGTATATTTAATTTTTCATATAAGCGTTTACCAAAAAAGTAAGCGGTCGCACTAAAATCACCTACATTGACTGTATTGGCAATTGCCCAACTTCCTGAATATTCGGCAGTAGGTTCAATATTAATTGCTTTTTCTACTGTAAACATTCGAATCATTGGAAAATTTGCATTGGCTATTTCCTCCGCAGAATTAGCAATCGGGTCATTCGGTAGCCAACCTTTTAGAGGCATTTCCATATTGGATTGACCAGAACACAACCAAACTTCGCCAGCCATCACATCTTTAATCTCAATAGTAGTATCATTCGTACTAATTGTTAATTCAAAAGGACCACCAGCGGCAGGCATTAATATTTGAGTATCCCATTGGCCTTTTTTGTTGGTCGTTGCACTTACGGAGTTACCCCAACTTCCGTCTATGGTTATTTTACTATATGGCGAAGCAGTTCCCCAAATAGGGACCCGTGTTTCCTGCTGTAAAACCATATGGTCAGAAAAGATAGGAGAAAGAGCTAGATTGCTCGGTCCTTCTTGCTGACAGCTAAAATGAAAACCAATTAAGTATAAGAAAAAGAAAAAAGAGGAAGTATGACGCATGGTGGATTTTGGTTTTGAATAAAAAAGATACCACAATATAAAAATTAGGGAAGAAAAGTTAAAACAGAATAGAGAGTAGAGAGCAGAGAAAAGAGACTTGCTTGTAAGTATACTAGAATATTAGGGCCTTTAAAAGCTATATATTTTGCTTTTTAACCGATTAAGTATCTCTTTTCTCTACTCTCTTTTCTAGTTTTTGTATGGCTTTAAAGCAAAAAAAAAAGATTAAAAAAGGCTTGTCAAGTTTATTTTAACCTTTTTTCAATTTTTTTTTAGCTTTTTTTGCAAGAAAAACGACATTAAAAAATACTTTATTTTCACAAAAATATAGAAATAATTTAATTTAAAATTTTGATTATCAATATATTAATTCCTTTTTATTTCAAAAATAATTTTCACAATACCGTGTTTTTGTATTTTAAATAGGCTTGCTTTGCCTGTATCTTTGTAGTGTGTTAAGTAATTAACGCAAAAAGCTAATTAAAAGAATTAGCTAATAATTTTAGGATATGTTCACTACCTACTTCGGTAGT
>CALLVC010000479.1 GCA_938010785.1 uncultured Saprospiraceae bacterium | reverse complement strand
CCGGCAGGCAGGCTCGCCATAGCGGTGCTATGTCTGTAAGCCTCCCATCCGCTTTGCGGTTCACCCGTACGGGTTCATGCCTTGTCTAGGAAAAAAATATTTCCTCAAAATGACCACTTTATTAATTTATTTTGCCTAAATAAAAATGTATTTTATAGTTAGTTTTTTGTTACATATATTCCTGCTCCTACAAAATTAGGTTTAAATTCTAACAGTATAGCTATATTTAGAATTCTTATGATTAATTAGGATACTTTTATTCTTTTGAGAAAGGAGCGAATAATCGCTTGACTTATCCCAATAATTTTTATTTTTGCAAAAGGTTAGGAAAATAATAAAGTAGGGTATTTAATTGGATTCTTACATTTATAACCCTATCTTTTCGGCTACCTTATCATTCAATTACCCTTCTTTAAATACAAGTTAGAATATTAATAGGGAATATTTTGTTGAATGTGTGAGTTTTACAAATAGTATTTTATATAATTAGAAACGGTAAAAAAATTATTTATAGTTTTTGAAAAAAGCCTTTTTTAGTGAGATGAAAATTTATATACAAATAAGCCCTAATTGTGAGACATAAGGAACGATGTAGAAATAGATTTACAAACCTGCCCGACATTCAGGCAGGCGGGTTTAGGGTAGCTTATTTTGTTCTTAGTTTTTTACTTAAAAACAGGAGTTATGTTGATATAATGGCTTGCCCGTAGGGGACTGTTTTTAAAGTTAAAAATAGCGGCAAAAGAAGCAGTATAAATTGTAAGTTTATTTTTTCACCGTTCCTAAGAGTTTGACTTTACTAGTTTTGAATTAATTTATTTTTTTTCGAAAACTACTACATATAAATCATAAACAATTGATTATCAGTAATTAATTATTTTAAATTAATACTACAATCGGTATAGTTTTATAGCAGTTTTTTAGAACTAAATATCAATTATTAATAAGCCTTCAAAATAGCCTTATTAATAATTAAATCATTTTTCCATTAAATACTATAAACATTAGGTTTATAACATAGATATGGATTTTGAAAAGTAGTAAAGTCAAACTAAGATGTTTTTTAGTCAATTTATTATTTTAAAATAATTGAGACACCCACAGAAAAATAGAAATTATGACAGTTAGTACGAAAAAAGCTCCTCCAGCTATTGTTGACAACGTTCTTGATGTGATTGGAAATACGCCAATGGTTCGAATCAAGAAGGCACAAGGAGAGGTTAAATCGGAAGTATTAGGAAAAGTGGAAGGGTTAAATCCTGGGCACTCAGCTAAAGATAGAGTAGCATTATATATGGTAGAAAAGGCAGAACGAGAAGGTAAAATTAAAGAAGGTGCTACTATAATCGAAGCGACCAGCGGAAATACGGGTTTCAGTTTGGCTATGGTTTGTTTGTTGAAAGGCTATAAATGTGTACTAACTGTAAGTAGTAAAGCATCTGATGAGAAATTAAGATTATTGCAATCCATGGGAGCGGAGGTTTTTATTTGCCCTTCAAGTGCTAAACCTGAAGACCCTGATTCTTATTATTCTGTTGCTAAGCAACTACATGCAGAAATTCCTAACTCTTATTATCTGAATCAAAATTTTGATGAAGCTAATAAATTAGCTCATTATACAACTACAGGTCCTGAAATTTGGGAACAAACAGAAGGCCGAATTACTCATTTTGTGTGCTGCGTAGGGACTGGAGGTACCATTTCTGGTACTGCTAAGTATCTCAAAGAACAAAACCCTGATATTCAAGTAATAGGTGTAGATGCCTATGGTTCTGTTTTAAAGCGGTACTGGGAAACGGGAGAATTTGACGAAAAAGAGATTTATTCCTACAAAGTAGAAGGTCTGGGAAAAACGATTATTCCTGGAAATGTTGACTTTAGTTTGTTTGACCGAATGATTAAAGTGCATGATAAAGATAGTGCGATTCGAGCTAGAGAATTGGCACAAAAAGATGGTTTATTTGTAGGGTATTCTGCGGGTGCAGCTATGCAGGCAGTTCATAAAATGAAACGAGAATTGACAGAAGATGATGTCGTTGTTGTACTATTTTCAGACCACGGTAGTCGATATTTAGGAAAGATATATAGTGATGATTGGATGCAAGATGTAGGATTTTCTAAAGAGAAAAAAGAAGAATCTTATAATTCTTATCTATACAGAAAATACAAAGTGAGGTATAAACGAATTTATAATAAAGTGAATTACTATATCAATCAATCTATGAAAATGTAGATTAGTGGTGAGTGGTAAATTAGCTGAACGAATATTTTTCTCTTTTATATTTTACTTTATTTTTGAAAGATAATTTATTTGAGGAGTGTTCAGGAAAGTGTATCAAAATCAAAAAGCAATTTTTAAAGTACTTGATTGCCAAGGCTTTGTAAATTTGAACTTGACACTTGACACTTGAATTTGAACTTTCTCTTGATTTTGAATATTATTATTCCTAAATTATTCGCAAGAAAACCCCTACAACTTTTTTCTTATCTTTAAATGACAAGTGCTTATTAGGAACTACTTTATTTTTTAGCTTGTTGTTAAGGAGAATAATGATTTATTACACTGATTCAAAAGTTATTTAAGTTTTGTCTCGCCCGTACGGGCTCGCAAAAAGGGATATTAAGGGTGAGTAAATCTGGGTTTTTCATTGAAAAACCCAGATTTACTCACCCTTAAAAATCCCTCAGTCGAGCCGCCGCAGGCGGCGAGGCGAAATAGCAAAAAAACTTTTGCGTCATTGTATTTATTATCTAACAAAATTAGATGTATTTCAATGAAACACTTTTGGACAAAAAAGATTGAAACTACATTTTAACTTAAACAAAATCCATATTGAGCGAAATCATTTTAACCATTGAGGATGTAGATTTAGTAGCCCTTTACGGCGAAAAGAACGTTAAATTAAACCTTTTAAGAAAAGCATTTCCAGATATTACTATCACTTCTAGAGGCAATAATGTTAAATTGGCTGGTGAGAAAAAATATACACAAAAAGCCAAATCCAAATTGGAGGCAATGGTGAAAATGCTTAGAAACGATAAAGAACTTACCACACACACAGTCACAGATTTATTAAATGGTGGAAATCCTTACGAAGTCAGACTCAGCAATGGGCCTGGTAATGCTACTATTGTGCATGGTCGCAACGGTAAGCCTATCAAAGCAAAAACACATAATCAACGCAAATTGGTAGATGCTGCAGAAAAAAATGATGTGGTGTTTGCAGTGGGACCTGCTGGTACAGGAAAAACCTATACGGCAGTGGCATTGGCAGTTAGAGCTTTGAAAAATAAGATTGTCAAGAAAATTGTCTTGACACGTCCTGCCGTCGAAGCAGGGGAGAGCCTAGGTTTTTTACCGGGTGACTTAAAAGATAAAATTGACCCTTATTTAAGACCACTATATGATGGGCTAGAAGATATGTTTCCTGCGGAAAAACTAAAGTTTTTCATGGAAAATAGAATCATTGAAATTGCGCCTTTAGCATTTATGAGAGGTCGGACTTTGGATAATGCTTTTATCATTTTAGATGAAGCTCAAAATACCACAACCACTCAAATCAAGATGTTTTTAACCCGTCTTGGACCAACTGCTAAGTGCATTATCACTGGTGATTTGTCGCAAGTCGATTTACCTTTTAGTCAAAAATCTGGTTTGCGTAGAGCAATTGATTTATTAGGCCATTTAGAAGGTATCTCTGCCGTTTATCTTACTGCAGATGATGTCGTTCGTCACCGACTGGTCAAAGAGATTATTAAAGCTTACGCTAAATCTGATGAACTTCGACAAGAGGAAAAATTTAAGAAAGATGATGAGCGTAGACAGCGACAATTAGAGCGGGTAGCCCGTCGGAAAGAAACTGACGACGATGGCGAATCAAGTACTTAAATAGTTTTTTAAGGATTTTCTTATAAAATTGCTTAACGAGACGTTCCTTACAAATTTTTCCGTATCGAACGGAAAAATTTGTAAAAAGGGGATTTAAAGGGTGAGTTAAAATGGATCTTCTTTGAAGATTCATTTTAACTCACCCTTTAAAAACCCTTTTTTGATTTATTGGGACTCGATGTCCCAATAAATCAACATTTACTAGGATATTCCTTTTATCAAAGAAAACCCTTTAGTGTTTATCTAGTCAAAGTAACCGTTTCTGATTTTGTGTTAAGCAGATTTGTTCCTGCAAATTGAAACCGAAGGACCCACAAATAGACCCCTTGTTCTAAGTTTTCTTCCTTATAACTTCCATCCCACGTTTTGCGAATGTCTGTGCTTGAAAATAATAAATTGCCCCATCGGTCATACACTTCCATTTCATATACGGCTAATTCACAATCCGTCAATAAGGTTAATTCATCATTGATGCCATCTCCATTTGGGGAAAAACTATTGGGTAAATAGGCTTGACATAATCTAGTGTCTTCGGGGCAATCTTCAAAGGTGACGGTGATACTATCTTGAACAGGGCAGTTCTCTATTTGTCCTGCTATCCAATAAATATCAGATTGAGTGACGGTTTGAGTATTGTTGGTCGTACCATCTTGCCATTGAAAATTAGTTAGCATCGATGGAGCGGATAAAGTCAAATTTTCATCCAAACAAAGCGTTGTGTCCTTCCCTAAATCAATGATGGAGGGTGGTTTTATACTAACTAAAATACTATCAGTGGCGACACAATTGTCTTTTGCTACATTTGCCCAATAGATACCTGCACTTTCTATACTTAGATTTTGGGCAATGCTGCCGTCTTGCCATTCATAAGTGGCATTAGAAATAGGAATTGACAAATTAAGAGTAGAATTGTCGCATAGGGTAGTATCGTTACCTAAATCTAAATTTAGCGCCTCCAATAAAACAGCGATACTATCGCTCACTTGGCACTCGCCATCACTTAAGGTTGCCCAATAATTGCCACTTTCGGTGACTAAAAATGTTTGGTCCGTGCTGCCATCTTGCCAAGTTAGATTACCTGTTAGATTTTCAAGGTCGATTAAAAAATCATCAGCATCACAAATGGTTGTATCTGTGGGTAAGGCAAGAGAAAGATTTGTGAACGTAACAGATATGCTATCTTCATCATTACAACCTTTTTGTTCTATGATAATGGCCCGATAAACCCCTGATTCCGTCACTAAAAGACTATCCGCTAAAGAAGGTTGTTGAAACCATGCGATTCCCTCGAAAGGGACTTCGGGTCTTATTATAAATTCCGAAACATTACAAAGCGTAGTATCATTGGGTAAGAAATTAGGTGTACCTCCACGACTTACGTTGATAGTATCTCGAATTTGACAACTTCCTTTTTGTGCCTCCACCCAATAAGTACCTGGTTCTAGAATGGAATAAGCAGCTAGTGTACTGCCATCTTGCCATTCATATACTAGATTCGAATTTTCTAGATTTAATAATATAATTTCGTTGAGGCAAATAAAGGTATCCGCAGGTAAATTGGTGACTATTTCTTCTACTTCAACGGTGATACTATCCCGAAAACTACATAAACTATCCGTACTTTCTACCCAGTATAAACCTGCTTCTGAAATAGTATAATTCGGATTGGTCGTACCGTCTTGCCATTGATAAGTTTGGTTGGTTTGTGGGGAGATATTTATGTTAATGGATTCATTCAGACAAATTGTGGTATCTGTTCCAAGCGCTACAAAAGAATCATCTGGTAATATTTTTAAGGTGTCTGTGAAAGTGCAATTTCCTTTTTGCACATCGACCCAATAGGTGCCTGGGGCAGTTATTTGGTAGTCTTTTGTTGTGCTGCCATCTTGCCAGCGATAGGTGTCTCCTTCAGCTTGGATTTGGAGGCTTAGTTGGGTGTTTTGACAGAGTTGTTGGTCTAGGGGGAGGAAGAGGGAGTCTGTGGTAATGGCAGGAGTGGGGCTAGGTACTAAATTTTGAAAGGTATTTCTAAAGCTAAAAGGAGATTCTGAAACTACTATTGTATCTACAAATTCACAAGCTAATCCAAGACGATTAGGTTGAAGTATGGCAGAAAGAAATAAGCCACTTTTTTCTATTAAAATCATTCCATTAGGAGAAAGTTGGATTTCAGATCTCCCTCCTATGGATTTATCATATTGGTGAATTAGGGTTTTGGAATTTAAAATCTGTTCTTGGTTCAAGGAACTTATATCAAATTGATAAATTCTACCTTCTTCATTAATTATAGCTTTTTGTGGAGCATAAACATATAATTTTGAATTATCAGAAGAAAAAGCACCAGAATAAAATCCTAAACCACTCTTTTCTAAGGGTAAAGTTATACCACCACTTATTTTTCCCGTAGCTTGATTAAAATCAAATAGTTTAATTTCTTCCTGAGTTGGATTAAAAATTGCTATCACTTTTGAGTTAGGAGATACTCTTATCAAACCATCACCTTTATTTAAAATATTAGCATTTACAGTAGAAATAACAGGGTCAGAAATGCCTTTAGGGGTAATTTCATATGAGAAAAACCTATTAGAATCAAACTCTTGAGTAATTAGCCATATAGTACCGCATACTCCTGTAGCTCCCGCAATATAATCTGTAATATTATCATTTAATAATATGTTTTTTTGAGTGCTAATTATATCACCTTTACCATCATTCAATCTTGCATCAAGTATAGAATAATACAGATTAAAAGGAGGTGTAAAAAAAGTGCCCCCATCTGCTGAGAATAAATAATAGTAATTTTCATTAGACAAATTGGGTAAAAACAATGCATGGCCGCGAGAAGCTCCTTTTAAAAAATGACCATTAGAAGGGGCTTCAAATTCACTTGTCCATAATGTTGTTCCATTAGTAAAAAATAACAATTCTCCATCCTTATTACTAATACTTGTAAACTGCCCAACATTGTGATTTATTCTTGACAAAGGATTTAGAACAAAGTTATTATTATCAAAACTTACTACATAATCCCCCACAATCCAATTTTTATTTTCATTTTGGGCAGAACAAACATAAGAGAATATCGCAAGATGGAGTAAAATTACAAAATCTTTCACGGTTTTTATATTCTAATGGTTATATTAAGAAGTATACTTTGTTCGGGGTAAGAAAAAATAAAAGATATCTAATATATGCGAATCGGGAGTAAAATAATGTCAAAAAAATTTTGAGCCAAAATGCGATGCAATTTGGTTACAAATTCAAGAGATATTGAATATTAGGCTGATATTTGAAAGACTCAAAACTTTAGAAAATAGCCACCTTTACTTATAAATATCTGATTATCAGTGTTTGTAAAAACAGTGTTTCTACCCCAGATTCGCATAATATATTTAGTTGAAACAATCTTGCTGGTCACAAGGATATATTCCTAAAATAATCCTTTGCGCAATCCAGACATCTTCGTCGTCACATTTATCATTATCAAAAAGCCCATTTTGGGGGGGCCATAAACCAGTGTTTGATGTAAACCATCCAAATATTTTAATATCAAAAGGAGCATAGGCTGTGCTCAATTCCTTGCAAGGTACGCCCCCTGCACAAGTTTTATTTATCCATTGTTGTTTCGCTTTAATAATGTCAAAAGTAGATAACGCTCCATTAGAACTTATATCTCCTACAAAAACTGCTAAAGCCAATGGAGGAATAGAGCATTTGCTATAATCTGGAGTGCAATTTCCCCGAGATTGAGCAATGTTAGAATTATTAACTCTTTCTTGTGCTATTTGATACTCTTCTTCGGTTATATTAAGTTCTTCTAATGTAACAGGCTCCAGTCCGTATTTTATGTACATCCGATTCATTTCATCTAATGTAGTATATTCAATTTTGTACCATGTTCTGATATGTATTCTTCAAACCCTTCTTTCACCTCTATCTTAAATTGCTCATCAGCACTTAGAGCTGAAATTTCCTTAGTATTCTCTTTCTCACAAGCTGTCATCAAAGCCCCAGCTATTAAAAGGCATAAAAATACTCTTAAACTTTTCATGTTTGAACAGTTTTTAATTATTAAAAAAATGGTTAAAACCGAGCTAAACCTTGCTAGTATAGCTCATTGTTCAATCAGAAACTTGAAAATAATAAGAGAAAACCTTAACTTGCCCACTCTGTTTCGCGACAGACTGAGGGGCTACAACCGTTTCGACGGTTAACGTAGGCTCTCTTTTTTTTGTTATCTGAATGATTCTTTTGTTCATTCAGGAAAATTTGTTGTTATTTATCATTGTGACTTGACAATAAACATAGGTTTTTATTGTTTCCAATGTAATTCATTGAAAGTCAGTTTGATTTTTGTTTATACATATAAGAAATATTTACTGAAAAAGACATTAGTCCTTTACAAGATTAAGTTGTTTTTGTAAATAATTTCTTTTGAATTATAGTAAAGTAAAGAGTTGATTAGGTAAATGAAGTATTGTTTTCTAATGTTTACCTAGCATTTATGGTTTTATAATAAAGTTAGTTTAGCGTGTCTAGTCATATTTTCGGTTTTTAATTAAATAATTTAAAAAGGAAGAGATTGGATTGGATTGGATATCGAATCCTAAGTAGAGTTCATTTCCCTTCGATTTTTAACAAAAGTATTTATATGGGCGTAATTGGAGTTTGTCCCCAACAAATAGTGCCGTAGGTACTAAATATTGGTAGGACATAGCAATCAAATAGGTGCATTTAGTCGTGCCGTAGGTACGCAACATGATTTTGAAACCCATGTTACGTACCTACG
>CALLVC010000478.1 GCA_938010785.1 uncultured Saprospiraceae bacterium | reverse complement strand
TAGAAAATCATTTTGGTGGTCTGTGTTAGCTAAAAACATTTTCTCAGGTACGTCTCGTGATTCAATAACTTATTGATTACAAGTTAATTAAATTATATCAAACAACTTATTTTATTTTTTACTTATTTCAGTAGAACCTATCAACTAATATCTGTGTTCCTTCACTAATCCGTGGTAGTAATCAATACCACGGATTAGTGAAGGAACACGGATATTTATTACTTTTTTATCTGACGCTCTAGATATTTGAAGATTGCATCTATAGCGGTCAGGCTAAGGGATTATTGGCCGAAAAGCAGGAGATACTTTGAAAGTATCTCCTGCTAGGGGAACCTAGAAAGCGATACTTTCAGCGTATCTCTTTCTTTACCCTGACGGCTATGGATTGCATCTTTAAACCAATATTTCAGCAGTTTTTAACTTTTATCAGTCGATTACATATTATAAATGTAAGATTGTCCCGAAATAAATTCGGGATAAATTATGATTGAAATTTGATGCAAAAACAATCAGACAATCTTACCATCACAAAATCTTCTTTACTATTTCACTAGCTTTAGGATTTTTATCTTTTGCCTTTATCTTCTTTCGAACATAAATCAATTTAAATCGCCCTCGCTGATTTTCTCTTCGCTCTATTTCAAATCTTCCTGTTGCATCAATTAGAGGGGTTAATTTATCGTACCCATAAATACGTGCATCAAAGTTGGGCTGTTTTTTCTGAATAAGATTTCCAACTTCTCCTAAAAATGCCCATCCGTCCTCATCTGCTACATCAGATATGGTATTAGCAATTAAACGTATGACTTTAGGCGTAATCTTTTCGTATTTAGGCTTTTTCCGCTTGATAATTTTTTTAACGGGTTTACCTGTTGACTTTGCTTCTTCTTCTTCGTGTTCTGCCTCTTCTTCTTCTGCCTGATTTTGTAGAATTTCTAAATAGATAAATTTATCACAAGCTACAATAAATGGATTAGGCGTTTTCTTTTCCCCAATGCCAATAACACTCATCGCAGCTTCTCTTAATCGAGTCGCCAATCGAGTGAAATCACTGTCACTTGATACGATACAAAAGCCCATTACCTTATTGGAATAGAGAATATCCATTGCATCTATAATCATCGCAGAATCCGTCGCATTTTTACCAACCGTATAACTATAAGATTGAATAGGGGTGATAGCATTTTCTAAAAGGATTTTCTTCCACTTATTTAAATGTGGTTTGGTCCAATCCCCATAAATCCGTTTAATTGTTGGATTGCCATACTTGGCAATTTCTTCCATCATCTCTTTTACATACCTAGAAGGAATATTGTCCCCATCAATTAAAACGGCTAATGTTTTATCTTTAATCTCCATAATATTTTATCGGTTTTATTCCTTTTAAGTTATTTCTTGCGCAAATCCTACCTCTCACCTATAATATTTATACTAAATTGCAAATGATATAGTTACCAAAAAAAGTGGTGATAGTTGTTTTCACAGACCTATCACCACTTTTTCATTATAACATTATATCATTATATCATTATATCATTATTTCTTATTAACGCTTACGCTTTTTCTTCGCAGCATCTTTTTGAGCTTGTAGTTTTTGCTGTTCTTTCATAGCCTCTGCCAATCGTTCACTAAATCCACCTTTCTTCTTGGGTTTGGCTTTACTGGCTTCCAGTTCTTTTTCTATTTTATCTTTGTTAATTAAGACTTTTTTGGTAAATATCATTTGGGAGACATTCATCATGTTTGACGTAAACATATAAGTTGTTAAACCAGCCGCATAATTGTTAAAGAAAAATAAGAACATGACAGGCATGAAATACTGCATGTACATCATCATCTGCGCCTGCTGTCCACCTCCCATAGAGGACATATCCATTTGCTTAGAATTGTAAACCGTATACAAAATCATGGAAACTGCATACAACAACGTAAATAAACTTACGTGCCATCCATAGAATGGAATTTCAAAAGGCAACCAAGCGAATACATCAAAAGAAGACAAATCATGCGCCCATAGGAAAGGTGCCTGTCGGAATTCAATAGAGGCAGGGAAAAACCTGAATAAAGCAAACCAGATAGGCATCTGTGCTGCAATTGGCAAACAACCACCTAATGGATTCACTCCGTATTCTCGGTACATCTTCATTGTTTCCATCTGCATCGCTTGTGCGTCATCTCCAAATTTCTCTTTCATTTTAGCCATTCTAGGCTTTAATGCAGCCATCTTTTGCTGAGAGTAAACCATTTTATAAGTCAATGGGAATAATAAAAGTTTGACTAATAAAGTCATCACTATGATAGAAATTCCCTTGCTACTTATAATGCTGTTTAAGAAAGAAAAAGAAGGGCGAATTAACCATCTATTAATGGTCCCAAAAATACTTGAACCATAAGGAATAATATCTTCCAGACCATTGCCTTGAGCTTTTAATCGGTCGTATTCGTTTGGGCCTACATAAAAGTTCATTGCAAAAGCACCAGATTCCATTGGTATGGCTAAATTGGTCGTCAATTTCTTTAAATTTTCATCTGTTTCATCTAACATCTCTGCTGTGAGCGATGCCTTCTTAAAACTTCCGTCTTTAGCCATCAAAGCACTATTAAAAAACTGATTGGAATGAGATACCCATTTTACTCTTTCATCAGGCGTTTCTTCATCATTTCCAGTACAACCACAATCTTCTAAATCTTCATCGGTTGTGAATACATAAGCTGCCGTGTAATTTCTTTCATATTTTACATTCTCCTCAATTTTATCCAAATAATTGACCCAGTTTAACTGGATATTATCTGCATCCACTTCATTATCTAAACCAACTAATTTGATGGTATAATCAATCGCATAAGTACCTTCATTGATGCTATACTTTTGCTCAAAATATCGACCATTTCCAGCATTGGCACGATAAATAATATCTTTTCCGCTCACAGTTGGTGTAAAAAACAAACTACTTGTTCTAATTTGACCAGTGGCTAAATTATTCATCGGTAGGAAATACTCAAACTTATTCTTATTGTCTTCCAATAATTTAAGTACACTTTTTTGAACGACTTTTGCGCTATCTAACTTTGACTTTTGATATTCTTTTAAAACAACCTCTTTGATTCTACCTCCTTTATTGGTGAAAACCACCGTCATTAAGTCATTTTCAATAGTTGTGGTTGCTTCTGTGCCCATTGCAGCTGGGGCGAAAACACCATGCGTTGCAACTGCCTGCAAATTTCGTAGGGAATCAGGCAAATCCGCTACGGTCGGGCTTTCCAAAACAGGTGTTGTTTCAGTTTCTTCGACCATCGCCGTTTTGGTAGAATCTCTAATTCTTTGTTGTTCGGCAATTTGTGCTTCGGTAGGCTCATTTATCTTCGCCCAATAAAATAAAATCGCAAAAATCAGCGTAATACCGATAATTTGATTTAGGTTTGTCTTATCCATTGATATAAATACTTTGTTTTTTATGCAAATTTGAAGGGAAGGAAAAAAGAAGGGCAATTCTATTTTTGGTGCTTATACTATTTTGCAGAAAATATAGTTTTATGTATTTAGTTTTCTACCCCTTATTTAGAATCGTATTCATTTTTAGCCTCCCAAGCTAAATTTTGGGCAAAGGTAATACTTTGTTGCTTTTATTAAAGAATACTTTGGACTTTTGTGGAAAATAGATAGACGAAGAGAACCCTAAATCTTACCAATTGATAAATTATTGACTAGAAACTTTTTTAAAAACATGAAGAATAGACTGAATTTATTGTTTTTGGTGCTAATTGGATGCTGCATATTAATCGCATGTGGAAATGAAAAAAAATCTACTGCACCGTTTGGAAATTGTCAATATGGCCCTCCAAAAGCAATATTTAAGGAAGAAACTCCCAAGATTTCAAAACATGAATTTCAATTAAATAAAAATGCTGCGGTTGAAACCGTCAAGTTTGATAATGGCATCACCCTAGAATTAATACAATCGGGTTGTGAAAAACCAAAACAAGAATTTCAATTTACCATTCCCGCCCCAACCAATGAGTTTAAAGATGGAGATTGGATTAATATGGGCATAGATATGTTTTCCTATATGGGGAATCTTGCGCCGGAGTTACAACCTTTTTTAATATGGCAGGGCGAATTGAAAAAGAAAATGTCACAATTGAAATTAGGGCTACCACATGAGTTGGAGCAAGGTTTTTTTGTGAAAATCGATAAAGTGGCGGGTGGTGATTCTGGCTTATTATTAGTGGATTTGTATCGGGAATAGGGACAAAGAACCAGATTTATGTATTTTATAATCCGTGTCCCTTCACTAATCCATGGTAAGAAATTATACCACAGATTAGTGAAGGAACACAGATTATTGACCTACCGTCCATCTAGCAATTACTTTAAAGCTCTTATCATTCGCTCTTTCCCTTCCAAATCTTTTGCTAATTCCACCTTTTGAAATCCTATCTGTCGTAAAAGAGTTGCTACTTCTTTGGCATTAAACTCATTACATTCATAATATAATTCTCCACCTTGGTTTAGGTGTTTTAAAGCAAATTGTCCTATTTTTTTATAAAAAATTAAAGGTTCGTCATTTTCAACAAATAATGCCAAATCGGGTTCGTAGTCTAAGACTTGTTTGGGCATTAAAACCTTTTCTTTGTGCGGAATATAAGGAGGATTGCTTACAATAATATCATAAATGTCTAAGGAAGACCATAGCCTTTCTTCCAAAATATCTGATAAAATAAAAGAAACGGCTAACTTATTTAAGACAGCATTTGTTTTAGCAATGTCTAAAGCAGTCGGACTAACATCAATTGCTGAAATAGTCGCTTTTGGTATTTTCTTTTTTAGGGTGATGGGAATACAACCACTTCCTGTACCAATATCAAGAATAGAAGGATTTTTGGTAATTTGGTTTTCCAAAATCCAATAGACCAATTCTTCTGTTTCTGGTCTTGGAATCAACACTGCCGGAGAGACTTTAAATTTTAAACCATAAAAATCTGCTTGCCCAAGTATATATTGTACAGGCTCATTATTTAGAAGTCTTGCTTCAATTTCTTGTAAGGTATCGCTTTCTGTAAATTCTTTGCTTGATTGGTAATCAAATAACTTGAAGGCATCCTCGAAAACAATTCTTGCAATGCTAATCGCCTCTCTCTCTCCAAATTGAGGAGATAGGTTTTGTAAAAACGCTTGGTAGGTATTTTTTATGCTTGCCAAATAAAAGGATTGAATTTATTAAACTAATTTTGAGTGGATATTTATTGCCGAGGTACAAAAGTATCAAAAGGTCACCTAAGAGATTCACAAAAATCGAATTAAATTAAATCTTTCGGGTTCTTTGTATGTTAGACTTTAATCTAAATCACTAGTGGTTAGTCAACGTTGAAATGATGAGTGTAAGTTTGAGTGAATTTTGAGACTGACCAAGGCAAAAAAACGCAGGCATAGCCTAGCTATGACGAGCCTGCCTGCCGGCAGAAGCAGGTATTTTTAACGCAGTTAGGGACAAAAAAGACAAGTCAAAAATGTACATTTATTTTTTCGTCGTTCCCTTATAGGACGTTAAGAAAATTATCGAATCTACAGACAGTGTCGGGGCGATGCCCCTAAAGATAAACTCAATTTCTGATAAAATTACCCCAAAAGAGCATCGCTCTGTTCCCGTCTGTAGAAATAAAGTGCCCAAGTTAATTCATAGGAGCGTAGCTTCGTCCCAATTTCTTTAGTTTCCATTTAATAAACCCATTTGATATTGATTATGATAGTAAGAATAATTAAAAATAAGACTTACCTAATTTTTATTGCAATACTGTTTTCCAATTGTCTGAGTTTGAATGGGCCAATGGATGCTGATGCTGATTTGGAAACATTAGGAAAATGGAGCGTAGATGGAAATAAGTTGAAAGTAGTCAGCAAACAACCTGTAGAGAATAATAGCCTTTATGTGCAAAACATGAATGCCTACTGGGAGCAGATTTATGAGGTTCTACCCAAAGAAATAATGGACAAATATGTCAAAGAATTGGAACTAATCACAGATGGCAAAGAAGAAACATTAGCAGGTGTAAAAGCAACTGATGACTCCAATCGTTATTGGAATTTTGGCATTGACCCTGCAGATTTACCGAAAAGCAAAATAACTGAAAACAAAGATTTTATGCATACCTTGATTCATGAGTTTGGGCATGTATTAACTTTAAATAATACCCAAATCGAACCATCAGAGGCGGAATATCAAGTTGGAAATGACCGATATTTGACGATGGAAGGATTGGCTTTTAAAGACAGTTATATCAATCAATTTGTTCAAGAGTTCTGGTATGAAAACGACCGAATAGACATTTGGGATGAGATTCAAAATATTCAAAATGCAAGGAAAAGACTGGACCGAATTACCTTATTTTATTTGAATAATAAAGCTGCTTTTTTTACAGCATATGCTGCCGAAAGCCCAGAAGAAGATATAGCAGAAAGTTGGACCTATTTTATCCTAAATGAACGACCTAAAAATGATAATACCGAGTTGAATAAAAAGTTATTATTTTTCTATCAATTTGAGGAATTAGTACAAATGCGCTCAGAAATTTTGTCTTACAAAAATTGATGTTTAAAAAATTAACAACCTGTCTTACTGAAATTATCATCAAAAAAACTATCTTTATACTTTACAAAATTCTATCATTTAATCACACACAATATGGCAGTTTATAATCTAACCATTAACGGGAAAAAACATCAGGTGGATGTTGACCCAGACACACCTATTCTTTGGGTGCTTAGAGACAATATTAATTTAGTCGGTACTAAATACGGATGTGGTATTGGTCAATGTGGTGCTTGTACGGTGCATTTGGATGGCAATGCTGTTCGGTCTTGTTCTCTACCTGTTTCTAAAGTAGCAGAACAAAAAATTACTACCATTGAAGGATTGTCAGAATCAGGAACTCACCCATTACAAGAAGCATGGTTGGCGCATGATGTGCCTCAATGTGGTTATTGTCAAGCTGGACAAATCATGAATGCAGCTTCTTTATTGACGAATAATCCAAATCCAAGTGATGAAGATATTGCGGCAGGTATGAATGGCAACATTTGTCGGTGTGGTACTTATACTAGAATAAAAGCGGCAATTAAAACGGCTGCGAGTAAGATGGGATAGTTAAAATGATATGGTTGATACTTTAAATTAGTACCGACAATCAAAAGTATCTTACACCTAGCAATAAATTAACCTTGAAAAAATAGACTAGCATAGTTGTTTTTTCATCATCATAAAAGATATGACACTTATAAAAACTTCACATAATAGAAGGTCTTTTCTCAAAACTTCTGCTGTCGCTGGTGGTGGTTTTGCATTAGGTTTTAGTTGGTTGGCTTCTTGTCAAACAGCTGACCCTGTAAAAGAAGCAGTTGTAAAAGCGATGCCAAAAGAATGGTTTGACATCAATGCATTTTTGAAAATTGGTGACAATGGTATTGTAACCATCATGTCTCCAAACCCAGAAATTGGTCAGAATGTGAAAACGGCGATGCCAATGATTGTTGCCGAAGAATTAGATGTTGCTTGGGAAGATGTCGTAGTAGAACAAGCACCTTTGAATACCAAGGATTTCTCCCGACAATTAGCAGGTGGTAGTCAATCAATCCGTCATGGATGGGATGGACTTAGAATGGCAGGGGCAACGGCTAGAAGAATGTTGTTGGAGGCTGCAGCTAAGCAATGGGAAGTGCCTGTTGGAGAGTTAACGACTTCAGAAGGTATTATTTATCATAAAGGAAGTGGTAAAGAAATGGGCTATGGCGAAATTGCTTCGGCAGCCAATGGAATGGAAGTACCAGAAGAAATTGCTTTAAAAGAAGCAAAAGATTATAAAATTATTGGAACGGATAGATTGAATGTTGATGGTAAAAAAATCGTAACAGGTGAACCTTTATTTGGATTAGATATTCAAGAAGAGGGGATGAAAATTGCGATGATAGTGCATCCACCAGCTTTCGGAATGAAATTATTATCTTTTGATGGCGATGCTATCAAATCTATGCCAGGTATTTCAGATGTATTTTCTATTAATACTCAACCAAAAGGCGTAGAATTGCAATGGTCTGACCAGAATAATGTATTCCCCGAAATGGTGGCTATTGTCGGTGAATCTACTTGGCAAGTGATGAAAGCTAAAAAAGCTTTAAAGGTAGAGTGGGGGGCAGGTGCTAAATCTGAGAGTAGTGCGGACCATGAAGCGACGCTAACTAAATTTATGGCTCAAAAAGCCAAAGAAGTGGCTCGAAGAGATGGTAATCCAGAGGCAGTTTTTGCTAGTTCTAATAATAAAATCATTGAGCGTACCTATACCGCACCATTCTTGGCACACAATACCATGGAGCCAATGAATTTTTATGCAAACGTAACTGCTGATAAAGCCATTTTGAATGGGCCTATTCAGACCCCAGAGTTTGCAGAAAAATCACTTGCTTCCTTATTAGGTATGGACCCTGAACAAATCTCGATAGACATGACTCGAATGGGTGGTGGATTTGGTCGTAGATTATATGGCCATTTTGTAACGGAAGCCGCTTTGATTTCTAAGCAAGCAGGTGCGCCTATCAAATTGGTTTATACCAGAGAAGACGATATGACGCATGGTATTTATCGTCCAGCTTATAAAGTAACCTACAAGGCAGCATTAGATGCTGATAATAACTTAGTAGCATTCCATGTAAGAGGTGCAGGGACTCATGGAAGTCCTGTTTTTGCTAACCGTTTCCCTGCTGGTGCAGTGGACAATTACTTAGCAGAAAACCACACTAAAGAATCTAATATTTCTACAGGTGCTTGGAGAGCGCCAAGGTCTAACTTTATCGCTTGTGCAGAACAATGTTTCTTAGACGAAGTTGCTAAAGAGGCAGGTCAAGACCCAATTGATTTCCGTTTAGCTTTATTTGATAAAGCGATTGCCAATCCTGTTGGTGAAAAGAATGATTATGATGCAGAACGATATGCTGGTGTACTTAAACTAGTGAAAGATAAAGCCAATTGGTCTAATCCTGCTAATGGTGTACATCGAGGCGTTTCTGCTTATTTCTGCCATAATTCTTACGTCGCGCAAGTCGTTGATGTGGTGATGGAGAATAATTTACCAAAAGTTCAAAAAGTACATTGTGCAGTTGATTGTGGAATCGTCATCAATCCTTTAAGTGCCAAAAATCAAATTGAAGGTGGTATTGTCGATGGTATCGGGCATGCGATGTTTAGTGGGATGACTTTTGAAAATGGTAAGCCAGAGCAGTCTAATTTTGATACTTATCGACTAATTCGTCACACAGAAGCTCCAGCTTCTATTGAGACACATTTTGTTGATAACGGCATCAAACCAACTGGATTAGGAGAACCTTCCTTACCTCCAATTGCAGCCGCTGTGGCGAATGCGATTGCTGCTGCTACTGGAGAAAGATTATATAG
>CALLVC010000477.1 GCA_938010785.1 uncultured Saprospiraceae bacterium | reverse complement strand
AGCACAGGATTTATCCTGTTGTGTTTCAAGGTCTTCAGACCTTGATTTTAATGGTTTCTCGGACTAAAGTCCTTCGACTGAACAGAATAAATTCTGTGCTACCAGTTGAAAAAAAACGCACTTTATTTTCTGAATCTCAATTACTTCTTCACGCTGCCCCTAAAAAAACCCTTTTTCTAGCCGCCTTAGGCGGCGTTTAAAAAAGTATACAGTAGAGAAAAAAGACTTCAAAAGGACTTAATCATCCCGTAAGCTCAAATAATTCTAAGTATTTTAAGAGAAAACAATAATTTTCATTTACTTAGCGAAATTATTTATCATATGATAAGAGTATGTCTAAATAATTTTCAACTGTTCAATTATTCTTTTTTAAGATGGGTGGACAGAAATAATCTCTCTTTTTGACCAAAGCTAAAAAAAGCTATAATCTTCTAACACAAAATTGTTTAATAAACTCAACTTAATGATGAAATTAAAACTCAACTATTTCAAATTATGGTGTTTGTCCCTATTATTTTTGGGTGCAAACATGGTAGATGCTCAGACAATTTCTGGGTCTATTACAGATGCAGACAATGGAGAGCCTTTAATTGGTGCCAGTATTGTTGTCAAAGGTACGTCAACAGGTTCAATCACGGATTTTAATGGCGAATTTTCGATTGATGTTAGTTCTTTACCTGCTAATTTAGTCTTTTCTTACACAGGTTATACAGAACAGAATGTGCTTGTTTCCTCGGCAAGTGAAAGATTAGCTATACAATTGGCATCTGGTTTAAAACTAGATGAGGTGGTTATAACGGGTTCACGTGGAAAGCCAAGGACTATCCTGACTTCTCCTGTACCTATTGATAACCTTAATGCCGCAGAACTAAAAGCGAGTGGACAAAAGACAGTTAATGATATGATTAACTATAAAATTCCGTCTTTTAATTCTACTCCACAGACAATTTCTGATGCTTCTGCCCATTTCAATCCTTCAGAATTAAGAAACTTAGGGCCTTCTAGAACTTTAGTTTTAATTAATGGAAAAAGAAAAAATCAAAGTGCACAGGTTTTCTTAAATAGGACACCGGGAAGAGGAGAAGTTGGAACTGATTTTAAATCCATCCCAGCCAGCGCCATTGAAAGAATCGAGGTATTAAGAGATGGAGCGAGTGCTCAGTATGGGTCAGATGCCGTTGCGGGGGTAGTAAATATTATCCTAAAGGAAAGAGTAAATGAAACGACGATTAATCTTGAAACAGGCGTAACGTACGAAGGTGATGGCTTTAATTATGCAGCTGATATTAATCATGGGATTAAAATTGGTAATAAAGGATTCTTAAACTTAACAGGAGATATATATCATACAGATAGAACCAATCGAGCTGGGACGCCTGGAGGTGATGGTTTATTTGGATTTTTGTACTCTATTGATGCTATTCCATTAGGAGCTGCTGGTCCCCAGGAAGCTACTCCGGGTGTTTTAGCGACAGCAGAACAAATCCGAGATGGAGACACAGATTGGCAAAGAGAGAACCCTGATTTGGGAATGACGGTGGGTATTCCAGAACAAGATAGATACTCCTTTTTAGCCAACTTGGGAATACCGTATGAAAACGGGGAATTTTATGTAAATGGAGGCTATTCATTCCGTTACGGTAAATCTTTTGCACTTTATAGAGCACCTTATTGGCCAGGTGTAGGTGCAGCTAGAGAAACTAATCCATTATGGACAGACCGTTCTCAGCCGTTTCAGGGATTCCAACCTACGTTTGAGAGTGATATTCAAGACATTACGTTAACCATTGGCAATAAGTTCTTTTTCAATGATTGGACCTTGGATGCAAGTTTGACCAATGGTTCTAATGATGTAGACTATTTAGTGTCTAATTCTGTCAACGTTTCCTTAGGTATGAATAGTCCTACAGAAATAAATCCAGGCGGGTATAGATTTGGCAATACTTTAGGAAATCTTGATTTATCAAAAGTATTCGGTAAACTATCTTTTTCTGCTGGAGCGGAGTTAAGAAGTGAAAGTTTTGAATCAAGAGCTGGTGAAGAAGCGTCTTATATTGATGGGGGCGTACAATCATTCCCTGGTTTACAACCTTCTAATGCTTTAGAGGAGAGTAGAACAAATTTGGGTATATATGCTGGAGCGGATATTGATGTGAATGAATCATTTTTGATTGGTGGTGCTTTAAGGTTTGAAAATTTTTCTGCAATTGGAGATGGAGAAAGCCAAAGCAACCTTTCTTGGAAAGTAAACCTAAGACAAATTTTAGGTGACAATAGAGGAGCTATTAGAGCGTCTGTTAGTACAGGATTTAGAGCGCCATCCTTACATCAAATTTTCTTGAGTAATATCCAAACTTTATTAGTTGGAAATGAAGTAGCACAACAGGGTACATTTAATAATGTAAGTGATGTTACTAGAAATCTTTTACAAGTGCCTCAATTAGATGTTGAAACCTCTTTCAACTTCACTGCTGGGATAACGTATAAATTAACAGACAACTTATCGGCTACTTTAGATTATTATAATATTTCTGTAGATGACCGAGTACTATTAACCAATCAGATTAGTACAGGTGCTTTGCCGGAAGGAAATTCTGTTAGAACAGGGTTAGAAAGTGACGGTGTAGAAAGTTTTGTATTTTTTACAAATGCCGCAGACACAAAAACACAAGGAATTGACTTAGTATTAAGTTTGGATAAGATACAGGTTGGGGCTAACGGTTCATTAGGATTTAATGCTGGCTTGAACTGGAATGATATTGAAGTAGATGCAGATGGAATTACCGTACCACCAGTTTTTGCAGACAATAATATTGATATTTTTGGAAGAGAAGAAGTTGGTCGTATTGAAACAGGTAGACCAAATTTAAAAGCAGCTTTAGGTGTTTCCTATAAAACAGGTGGTTTGAGATTAAATTTCAATAATACTTATTTCGGAAAGGTTTCTGAGATACACCCTACAGATGCTTCTTTAGACCAAGAATATAGTGGAAAAGTGCTAACTGATTTAATTGTTGGCTATGATGTTAATGAAAAAATAAATATCAATTTTACCGCTAATAATTTATTCAATGTTTTTCCAGATGAATTAAGAAATGGAGATGCAGATTTTAACGTCAATTTAGGAGGTCGATTCAGGTACCCTTGGCACGTAAACCAGTTTGGGTTTATGGGAGGAATGATAAAAGTTGGTGCAACTATTAAATTATAAGCATTTTAGGGAATAGCAATATTTTCTTAAAATATTATTGGAGAAATAGGAAGGCTCACAAATACTGCGGTCGTGAGTACTTCCTATTTTTTTGGGTTCTTTTACCAGTTTTAAAACCAATAGATTGTCGATAATTTTTACGTAATATCCCCTGAATAGAGGCTTAAAGTTTGAGCTTGAACTTGGTTCTTGAGCTTGAACTTGGTTCTTGAACTTGAACTTGGTTCTTGAGCTTAAACTTGGTTCTTGAGCTTGAACTTTATCTGGATTTAAGTATTTCGCACACTAGCAGAGGATGATTGGTTATAATTTCTTATTGGTTTTACGCTAGAATTTTGGCTTTGACAGTCACCACACCAAATCAGAATTCATACATCATACATCTGTCTAATTAACAGATTTATGATGTATGAATTCTGATATATGATGTATGATTTTTTCAGAACCAGCCCCCTAGTTAGTAGGAAAGAATATTCTGTAAATCTTAGAACTCAACATTTAAAATTTACATAGCTCCCCTCACCCCCAACTCAATCACTTCCAAATCTTCAATCTTGGCATCTACTACGGAAAACCGAATAAGTGTTTTCACTTTGTGCCAGCCATGTACACCACAAGCACCAGGATTAATGTGCAGTAAACCATGTTTATGGTCAGGCATTACTTTTAAGATGTGAGAATGTCCACAGATAAAAAGGTTAGGTGGGTTCTTTTCTAAAATAGCGCGCGTTCTTTTGTTGTATCGACCAGGATAGCCACCAATATGGGTCATCCAAACATCCATTCCTTCACAATCCCAGCGTAAATCAAGTGGAAAAGTTGCTCGAATTTTAGCATCATCTATATTTCCATATACTGCTTTAAAGGGTTTGAATGCTTCCAATTTTTCTACTACCTCAAATTTACCGATATCTCCCGCATGCCAGATTTCATCACAATTTTTGAAATACTCAAAGACCTTTGGGTCCAAATGACTATGCGTGTCTGACATTAAACCTATTTTTTTCATTGTGTAGTTTGATGGACCGTGCAAGGTGAATAAAAAGTGCACTAAGTAACGATAAAAGAATAGGTTAAAATTAAAAGGTTTGAGAAAGGTAGACAAGAGCAGTAATCGGATAATTTTACCATTGGCCAAACAATAAAAAAACGGAGCAGCGAATGAACACTACTCCGTCAGACAATAAATGTCTTATTTCGTTTTCCTAGAAAAGTGAATATTTAAGATAAGTGGGCCATAATAATTCTTTTGAAATCCCCCTTACCCTGCAAATGGTCGCGAGCATTAATTCCCTCCTTCGGAAAAACCTGATTGTCAAAAGCCATTAAAATCTAAACGTAAATCACTAAGCAACCTTCTCCAAAGTCGCTCAGCAATCTTTTTTGCACATTAGTTTAAATCCATAAAAGCAATTAGCAATCATTCTCTTTAATATATTTTGAATATAAATTTAGTATTATCAACTAGCCAAAATCTTTTTGGCTACCATGAGTAACTTCTAGGAAGTTGATTTGAATATACAAATCGTTTGTAAAATCTTTAAGTCAAGTCGTAAACGAGTAGTAGTAGTAGTAGTAGTAATAGTAGTAGTAGATAGTATCCTCAATATTACTTTTTACTATCATTTTATTCAGAGAATCTAGATAGCCATTTCTTTAAGAATATGCTCCTACCTAGATAAAAGAAAGCTTAGAAAATTGAACTAAAAGCTATTTTATAATTTCTAGCTGTTTTTCTGTAAAACAAATTTCAAACCAAGGTCTTATTCTATTTAAAAAATTACTTTGAAATTTCACAAAAGATACACTAACAGCAAAATCTTTAAGATTAAATAATTTTTTTGTCATAGAAAAAAGTTGGTTTAAATTCACCATGGAAAGTACAACTACGATAAAGCAGTATGTACTTCCATGTGAATTTTGGAGCATTGCTCCAATAAGTAGGATACAAATATTAAATTTGGGTAAATATAAATACACTAGACTTTGTTCGGTTTTCGGTCTGCCGAAAACCGAACAAAGTCTAGTGGCTCAAGATAAAAGTAGTTGATAGTTTAGAATCAGTTATTTTTTGTCTAATCTAGATAAGAAAGTGCACTTCCGAACCGCAAGCGGATGGGATGCAATTGGGATAATAGCCGTAGCTATTAAGCCCGATTTTCTAACGACAAGTAGGCGAAAAAGAACGATTATTAAACTGCTAAATATTTATGTCTTGAGCCATTAAGCTAAGATTAAAACCATAGCCGTCAGGCTAAGGGATTATTGACTGAAAAGCAGGAGATACTTTGAAAGTATCTCCTGCTAAGAGAGCCTAGAAAGCGATACTTTCAGCCCAGATAGCTATCGGGGCTCTTTCTTTAGCCTGACGGCTATGGGTTAAAACTTATAATCCACTCGCATCGTCCACAATCTCGTCGGCTCCAACAACCCTGGTCGCTTAGAGTATTCTATATTGGTTAAATTTTTCGCAATAAATCCTATTTTCAATTTTTC
>CALLVC010000476.1 GCA_938010785.1 uncultured Saprospiraceae bacterium | reverse complement strand
GGTTTGACCTCTAGTCTTCCAAACGGCTGAAATCCCTATTTTAGGCGTAGCATAAAAACGCTTAGATAAATCAATCCTATAACCTCCCATGATTGGAAGTCTAACAATTTTAACAGGCTGTTTTGTACGAATAGATAAACTAAATAAATCTCCGTTGTGCACATCATTCCCATCATTTTTTAGCTGATTAAGAATATTTGTGTTGACCACAACTTGCCCCAATGCGCCGTCAGAAAGTTGATTAAAAGAATATAAAAACCCGCCGTTAACGCTCGTTGCCTCATCTGAATTAAACCGAACATTATTTAAACTTTCTTTTACAAGGATTAATTTATTATAATCTAACCCGACCTGAACAGACCACTTAGATTGAGTCTCAAAACCAGCATAAACACTTCCGTTCCAAGAGTTCGAAATTCCAATTGATTCTGCTACAGCAGAGGGCTGAGGTTTGTATCCATTTAAATTATATTTATAACTAGAAATAGGATTTAAGGTGGCAGTAATAAAAGAGGTTAAGGCATCTTCCCCTAATCCAAAAGACATCATCTCAACTGGATTAGGTAATAAAATACGTTTATCATCTTCTGTTAAATCAAAAGTATTTAATGGGTAATCGATTGCGAATTTCTCCTTCGCTGGCAACTGGTCAAAATTATTAGTAGGTGCTTGAAAAGGTTCTTTTTCCTGTTGAAAGATACCCGTATTTCCAGCAAATAGGCCATTACTAATCAACTGATTGTCGTAGAGTAACTGCATCGCCTTATAATTAGCAGTCATGTTAGGAGGTTTAACAAAAAGACTTCCGATATTTTTATCCTCAAGAAAAGGTTGTAGCTCACTATCGAAATTATTATCGGTAGTGGCTACAACACTTGGTTCTCGGGCGATTCCTAGCTTAATGAGACGTTCTTTTTCTGCTGATAAATTTTGAACTAATAATTGCAGAATATTTAAATTCTCTGTCTTACTAGTCAAAAGGCGTTGGGTGATTTCTGACGCTTCTTTCCAGGAATTAATTTCTTTCTTACTTATATTTTCATTAATAACAATCGTATTTTGGAGCTGTGTAATGTTTTGCTCCAATTCAACTATTTCTGTTTTTTTCAATAGCAACTCCTCCTCTAATTGTTCAATTAAGAGTGTATTTGATTGCCAATTAAATAAAAAACCACTGACGATTAGTCCACTTAAAAAAGCAAGCAAGACCATCCATCCTTTATAGACAAAAGGTGTATTGTCAGTAGGTTTAGGAGGAATGTTTGGGGCAATCCTATCCCAAAAAGCCGCACCCGGGTCTTCTTCGTGTCCCTTAAGCACCCTTTGGAAAAATTGCTCCAAATTATCAGATTTATTTTCTTCCTTCATTATATTTTTTTCAATATTCACAGAAGCCCAGTATTAGGGTTCATCTGCAAGTTCTTTTTCCAATAGTTTGCGCAAAGAAGCCTTTGCTCTTGACAATTGTGATTTAGAGGTATTAATAGAAATCCCTAATATATCAGCAATATCTTGATGAGAACTGCCTTCAATTACATATAAATTGAAGACCATTCGATAGCCAGGCGGTAATTGTTGAATCATTTTAATTAATGCCTTAGCTCTAAATTGACTAAATAAGTCTTCGTCTGTTTCTAAACGGTCTCCGTAATTATCTATAGAAGTAGTCGGGACAATACGATGTTTTTTACGTAAATGTTGTAAACAAACATTCACCATGACTCTTCTTAACCAAGCACCTAAGGCGCCAATTGGTTTATATTGGTACAAATCCCTATATATCACAATCATGCCCTCCTGCAAAAGGTCTTCTGCCTCCTGCCGATGTTGAGCATAGCGTAAACAGACACCAAAAAGCATAGATTTAAACTTTAAGAAAAGCTCATTTTGTGCTTCTCGGAGGCCCTGCTTGCACCCGTTAATAATATAAGAATCCGATTTACTCAAAAGATGGATTGTTGGTTTATTCGCTATTAAGATGATTAATGGTTTGTAATACTATATCAACGTTAAGAAACTCGTGTCAGCAAGTAAAATAGCAAACAAACCATTGAAATCATCTATTTTGAAAAGAATTTCTAGTGAGAATACTCTTCAATTATACATAGTGCAATTATTGGGAAAGAGGTTGCAAGCTGTTAAAAAACGTTCTCCTTTTATCAATTAGCAAAAAAATTAATATAACATTAGATTACCTGCTCATCCTCAATTTTTATATATTACCCTTGATTTCTATTTATCAATAGAATTAGTCGATAATCCTATTGAAAAAATGACAAAATTTTCAATTATGAGAATAGATTTACTTCAAGCTGGTTTAAAAAATGATTATATTTTTCAAATTTCAAACGCTTCAACAATTTACTTAAGCAGTAGTGATTATCAAGATAGAAAGGCATGTCTAACACAATTGCAAGAAGTGTTAGCTAATTTAAGGGATAATGAACAAATTGCCATTCAATCTGGAAATAATAAAAAATATTATTTTGAAGTATTGGACCATGCTCAAAGTCCTTCTTTTGATGACATCGAGGCGGCTAGTGATATTTTAGCTAAGCTAAAAGACTATGCCAATTCTAAGAATGAGTTCAAGATTAATTATCAAAAACAAGGGGAACAAGTAGTCTCTAAAAAGCAATTAGGCTTAAGAGAAGAACTCTATAATTTTGATAAAATCTCAAAGAGTCAACAAGCAGGTTTTGAGTTAATTGAAGAAGAAGAAAATAAAGGCAGATTTTTTCATTTTAACGATGAGACTGGTAATGTATTACTTTATAGTAGGATGTATGATGGAAAGAATAGAAGAATAAAAGCCATTCAAGACCTTATTAAAAATTGTAAAGAAGAGCAGCGATTTCAATTAGTTCAGCAGGATGGAGAACACTATTTTATTTTCAAAACAAAAGATGGATTTGAAATAGGTAGAAGCCGAATGTTTGAGAACCAAAGTCAAATGGAAACGGCCATCGCCTTTTTAAGAAAAGAAGCAAGTAATGCTAAGAATGCATTCAAGTTGCAAAAGAAAAAGAAAAAGAAAAAGAAACAAGCTAAGGAAAAGTACCATCTAAAACAATTGGCACCTTTGGGCTTAGTTGGTTTTGAGGGATTTAAAAGTAAAAAGAACAAACTCCACTATTTCCATTACCATGATGAAGGTGGACAGGCCTTATTATACAGCAAACCTTTTGAGAAAAGAAAGTTAAGAGATGCAGCAATTGCAGGGATTATAAAAACAGGAGGCAAAAAGAAGGCCTATAAAACATGGAAGAAAAGTAAAGACCAATATTATTTTTCTGTCATCGACAAAAAGGGAAAATCTTTTGCTCGAAGTCGTTATTTCACTACTAAAAAAGAAATGATAGCTGCATTAAAGCATTTACAAAGCAATGTAGGAGGATATGAGCAGGAAGTAAATGTAGTGCCCATCACTAAGGAAAAACAATTAACCATTCATTTACCCGAAGTAGCCAAGGATGAAGTCGAAAAAACCGCTGCTGTAGCGGTTACAACGGCAATAGCAGCTGAAACCATTCCTGAAGTATCAATTGAAGAAGTAGTTGTAGAAGCAGATGCTCCTGAAACAGTAGAAGAAATTAGTGTTCCAGAAACAAGAGAACAACCCGATGTCATCGATACTATCCTACCCCAGCCTGGTGTTAAAATAGAAACAGAACCAGCAGTTGAAAGTATCAGTACAAAGGTGTCCAACCCACCCATTCCAGAACCAGTTTTTGAATCGAAAGCACCTTTTAGGAAAGAAATAATCGAAGAAAAACCAAGCAAAGGATTTCCTTGGAAGTGGATTATTCTTCTCTTAGCATTAGGGCTTGCTGCTTTATTATTCAAAATGTGTGGCGGAGAAGAAACAAAAACTCAAGCCACTCCTCCCGCTCCTGTAACAAAGGTAGCGCCACCTAAAAAAGAGCCTGTAGAACCCGCTAAATTGGGGCCAACTGCTTTAGAATTAGCATTGACTTCCAACACCGCAGAAGCAAGAATAGCTGACTTTTTAAGTCTACCCGAAGTAACTGTACCAAAGGTTTTTATTTTAGAATCTGTACAATTTCCATTTAGTTCAGCGGAGTTAACGAATACTTCTTTTGCTCAACTAGATAATGTAGTGAAAGTTTTAAATGCCTATCCAAAAGCAAAAATAGCTGTAAATGGGCACACAGATAGTCGAGGTGATGATGCCATGAATTTGGTTTTATCAGAAAATAGAGCTAAGGCAGTACAGACTTATTTATTAAGTAAAGGAATTGATTCCGAGAGAATTATTCGAGCTGTTGGATTTGGAGAAACAGACCCGATTGCTACGAATGAGACGGAGGAAGGAAGACAAGAAAATCGACGGTCTGAGTTGGTGGTAGTAGAACGGTAAAAACTAGAGTAGAGA
>CALLVC010000475.1 GCA_938010785.1 uncultured Saprospiraceae bacterium | reverse complement strand
TCTCCGAAAATCTATTTTAGCTCACCCTTTAAATCCCTTTTTTGATTTGATTGGACTCGATGTCCAATCAAATCAATACTAAAGCAGGTGTTTTCATTTTTATAAGAAAACCCCCCGATGTCCAAAGTTTGCACGATACCGATATTTCAAGTTTTCAACTTGAAATCAATATCTTTTACGTTTTCAACGTAATTCCCTTCAATGTTCCAATAAAATTAGACACGATAAAATCGTAAAACATACTATTTTCAAGATACAATCTTGAAAAATCGACATCTCATTTTTTAAAAGCCCCCTGTTAAATAAACGATGAGTAGCTATTTATAAGCTGATTCTTTTAAGAAATTCAAAAAAACAGAGTTACCCACAAAGTTACCAACACCATGTGCATAACTAGGCCTTTTCCAATTTTAAAAATAGCCATGAGAATCCGCTATTTTTTAGCCGCTTGTACAAATACCTTAAACAATCCAAAGAGAAAGCCTATTTTTACCTCAGAATTTTCCTATAATGCACAAAAAAAGGCCACCCGATAAAAAACAACCCGATGTCTCAAGTTTCCACAATGTCGATATTTCAAGTTTTCAACTTGAAATCAATATATTTTACATTCTCAACATAATTCACTTTATATCTAAGTAAAATTAGACCCAATAAAAAATACTCCCCCCACCAATGACAAAAAAACAAAATCATATCTCCAGAAGAGCAGCCACTAAATTGTTAGCGGCAGGCACTTCTTCCATGCTACTAAATCCATTTCCAAAATTTGACCAAAATAAAACCATGCAAAAAAGAATCATCCCATCCTCTGGCGAAGCAATACCCGTAATTGGCATAGGCACTTGGCAAACCTTTGACGTAGGACCATCCAAAGAAGAAAGAATTTCATTAAAAGAAGTGCTAAAAGTGTTAGTAGAAAATGGAGGTTCAGTCATTGATTCCTCACCGATGTATGGTCGTTCTGAAAAAGTAGTGGGGGAGTTAACGACGGAATTAAAAATAAAGGAAAATATATTTGAAGCGACTAAAGTTTGGACAACTGGACAATCAGCAGGTATTAGGGAGATGGACCGGTCTATGCGGTTGATGCAATGCGAACCGATGGATTTAATGCAAATTCATAATCTGGTGGATTGGCAAACCCATATTCAAACATTAAAAGAATGGAAGGAAGCAGGAAAAATTCGCTATATCGGAGCGACGCATTACCATCAAGGTGGCTACGCCGAAATGGAAAAAATAATGAAAACCGAACCATTAGATTTTATTCAAATCAATTATAACCTTCGAGTCCAAGATGCCGCAGAAAGAATATTACCCTTGGCAAAAGATAGAGGCATTGCCGTTTTAATCAATCGACCTTATGAAGGTGGGGCGCTTTTCCGAAAAACAAAAAATAAAGCATTTCCAGCTTGGGCAGCAGAGTTCGGTGCAGCAACTTGGGGACAATTATTTTTAAAATTCATTTTAGCCAACCCTGCCGTAACTTGTGTCATACCGGGCACTGCCAAACCAAAGCATATGCGGGATAATGTACAAGCAGGTTTTGGGGAGTTACCAACATTCATACATTTAGGGAAAATGGCTAAATTATTAGATTAATAGGGGAAATTTAGTCTAATTGTATAGAATTTCATAAATAAACCAAACTTATCCACACAGTTATTAACAAGTGTTGATAACACCCTGCTTTTCAAAATAAAAAATGGCCCTGAGAATCCATTATTTCTAAACGGCCTGTACAAATACCCGATATAACGGAAAGAGAAAGCCTTATTTTTTACACAAAATCACATAAAAAAGGCCGCTCAAAGGAGCAGCCTTTAATTTTATATAGTTTCAGATTATTTTACTTCAAACCTAGTGCTTTTTCCTTCTTCAGTTTCTGATAAGACTCGATTCCACATCTCAAAAATTCCGCATAGTCATCATCATCTGGTGTATAGCCTACGGGTTTATTCAATACCGTTTTCCCATCAGGAGATAGCAGCACATAATAAGGTTGTGTATTCGTCTCAAATCTTTGTGCTTGATAATGTGCCCATTTATCACCAATACTTCTCAACTTTCTTGGGGTACCATTCGCTCTTTTCACATTTTGAATTTCAGGCAATTTCGTTCTATCATCCACATAAAGCGAGACCAAAACATATTCTTCTTTTAATTGCTCATATACTTTATCAATCGGCCAAACATTCTCTTCCATTTTACGGCAGTTTACACAAGCATAACCCGTGAAATCTAAAAGGATTGGTTTGTCCACTTGTTGCGCCAATTGAACGCCTTGCTCATAATCTTTCACACAACTCAAATTTTGTGGACAATCACAAGGATAAAAAACGCTGTAACAAGCAGGCGGTGCAAAACCGCTCAATAAACTCAAAGAATTTAAAGCTTTCACTTCTTTATTATACATCAAGCCCGTGACCATATATGCTGCAAAAGCAATTGATGCTGTACCCAAAGCAATTCGAGTGAATCCTAATTTTTTGATAGGAGAGTCATGTGGAAATTTAATTTTACCAAACAGGTAAAGTCCCAATCCAATAAAAGTCAAAATCCAAATAATCAATAAAGGTTCTACTTTTAAGATGCCCCAGTGAGACACTAAATCTGCATTCGATAAAAACTTAAATGCTGCCGCCACTTCTAAAAATCCAAGAACTACTTTCACAGAATTTAACCATCCGCCTGATTTTGGTAGCGCATTCATCAAAGTAGGAAAGGCTGCAAAAATCGTAAATGGTAAAGCCAAGGCAAATCCAAATCCGCCCATTCCCGCAGTTAATTGCCAAGCACCTCCGTCAGAAGTTAAAGACCCTGCTAATAAAGAGCCTAAAATTGGTCCCGTACAAGAAAAAGAAACTAGTGCCAAAGTCAATGCCATAAAGAAGATACCTAAAATACCTCCGACACCTTCTGCCGAACTAGATTTGTTGACCCACTTATCAGGTAAAGTCAATTCGTAGTAGCCAAAAAATGAACCTGCAAAAAACATGAATACGATAAAGAAAAATATATTCAATCCTACATTCGTAGAAATTTGATTTAAAATATCAGGGTCAATGGAATCCAATAAGTGGAAAGGCATACTTAATAATAAATAAACCGCCAAAATGAAAAACCCATATAAGGTAGCATTTCCTAATCCTTTCGCTTTACTCGTTGCACTTTTAGTAAAGAAACTCACCGTCAAAGGAATCATTGGAAACACACAAGGTGTCAATAAAGCCAATAATCCACCAAAAAATCCTAAGACAAAAATGCTCCATAAACTTTTCCCTTCTTCCACTGCTGGCGTACCACACTCTTGATACACTTGCTCACCTGAAGCTGGTCCCGTTGGAGGATTACTAACAATTGATTTACCTCCCAATACCGCATCATCTCCGACTAAAGCCGTCAAAGTTGCTGGTACAAATTTAAACATAACTGGGGTAGGAGGCGTACACATTTCATTATCGCAAGCCATAAACTCTAACTCTCCTGCAATTGGCTTGGAAGCATCCGTTACATTTACCGTTTGAACAAAAGTCGCTTTGTTGCCAACAAATTTTTTCACTACTACTCCACCAAAAGCTGGCTCAGGTGCTTCTTTGATTTTTCCAATTTCCTCTGCTTTTCCGACTAACTCATAATTATCTCCTTTTGTGTAATAAAAAGTTGTTGGAATTGGCCCATCAGGGTCTGTAAATTGTGAGTAGGTATACCACCCTTTTTGTAAATCAGCATTGAAGGTTAATTTATATTGAGTATCGCTCACTTTTTCTACAGCACCAGACCAAGTCGCAGGATTTAAAATACCAGATTGTTCTTGTTGCATATCCATACCTGAATCTTCCAGACCTAAATTAGCAACAGCTCCAGCAACACTTTCATCTTTATCAAGTACCGCTTCTTTTATTTGAGTTACTGTTTCTTCGACTTTTTTAACAGGTTCAATAGGAGTTAAAACAATATTAGAATTATTATCAGTTGATTGAGTTGTTTCTTGTTCAGCCTCAATTCCTTGCGTCTGCTTACCATCTTGGTTGGCAATAACGCTTGTTGCTTTTTTATTTTCAACTGCTTCCACTGGTTCAGCTGCACCAACTGCTTTCAGTTCAAAATCAAAATCCACTTCTGTTGGAGGCAGACAACGCGTCGCATCACAACACATAAATTCTAAATACCCTGTGATTGGTTTAGTAAAATCTTTCACTTTTACCTTTTGGGTAAACAGCCCTTCCTTTTTGAAGGTAATCAAATCCATTTTGAAAACTTCATCAAAAACTTTCTTTCTATTTACTTCTGATTCTTCTGTCTTACCAATCAATTCAAAATGGTCTCCCTTATCAAAATTGAAACTCGTTCTAATTGGGCCATCATCAGATTCTAAGTATTGAGAATAGACTTTCCAGCCATCATCAATTTTGGCTTTGAAAACTAATTCAAATTCATCACCATCTACGTGTTTCTGGTCCATCGACCATTTAACAGGTTCTAGAATTTGGCCGAAAGCGGCAAAAGTGGTACTTATTAAAAATACAAAAAGGGTTAGGAATCTCATCACAATAGGGTTTTATCGCGCCAAGCTTTACTCGGCATTTGTACCAAGCAGAGCTTGGCACTACATAAATAAATAGGCAACAAACATTTGTGTGTGTAAGTTGCCCATAGTAAATATTTCTTAAAAGCGTATTTTGTTTCTTAAAAATTGTCTAAGCTAATACACTCTAGACCAAATCAGAAATTTTACGCAATAAATCAGTTATTATTTCAAAATAATAGAAAAATCTACTTCTTTTGGAGGTAGACACTTTTCATCATCACAAGACATATATTCTAAGTAGCCTTTTATCTCATTCCCATCTCCTGTAGCTTTTACTTTTTGTGTAAAAACAACTTCCCCACCAAACTTGATTACATTTACACCGAACAATTCATCAAACGCTTCTTTTTTCTTTCCTGTTTCAACCGTTTCTCCAATTATTTCAATATTCGCGTTTTCTTCAAAATTAATAGAAGTTGGAACTGGGCCACTAGGGTCTGTATGTTGAGAATAAATATTCCACCCATTATCAATAGTAGCGGTAAAGGTTACCTCAAATTCTGTATCATTAATTTTTGTAGCTGCATAATCCCATTTAACAGGATTTATTTGTGCAATAACATTGTTAGAAAAAAAGAGGCAGCAGAGAAGAAGAAAAGAGAAAGTTCTCATATTTATTTGTAAAATTTATCGGTTTAAGTAAATAGCTGAAAAGAATAATCTTGCATTTTCATAGCAAGCTATAAAATGCTTTACAAAATTTGCTTTTTTTTAAAGAAGATGAAAGCAGGAAACCGACGCTTAACATTTATTTATGATTTTGTTAAGGGCTTTCATCGAAAAATAAAGCACTTTAACTAAACTAAGTCTACTTTTGGTGGTTGAAATATAGAAATATAAATAGACTAAGTAAAGAATAATGTTAGAAATAAAAAATCTTCATAAAACATATAGCAGCGGAAATAAAGAAGTCAATGTATTAAAAGACATTAATTTCAAAATTGAAAAAGGAGAAATCGTTTCCATTGTTGGACCATCGGGTAGTGGAAAAACCACATTATTGGGATTATGTGCCGGGCTAGACAAAGCCACTTCGGGTTCCGTCATTTTAAGCAACCAAGCACTAGAACCTTTGAACGAAGATGAACGGGCTGCTTTAAGAAATCAAGAAGTAGGATTTATATTCCAAAATTTTCAATTGATTCCAACTTTGACCGCTTTAGAAAATGTTATGGTTCCGTTAGAATTACGTGGCGAAAAAGGAACGGCAAAAAGAGCGATGGATTTATTGGAAAAAGTAGGCTTGGCAGAAAGACATGACCACTATCCTACTCAATTATCAGGTGGCGAGCAACAAAGAGTATCTTTAGCACGAGCTTTCTCCAATAATCCACAAATTTTATTTGCCGACGAGCCTACCGGAAATTTGGATGAAGAAACAGGTAAAAAAGTAGAAGACTTGTTATTTAAATTAAATGAAGAATCTGGTACTACTTTAGTTATCGTTACGCACGATTTGAACTTGGCGGCAAAAACGGGTCGAATAATTAAGTTGAAAGGCGGAAAGTTAGTAGAAGCCTAATGTGCAATCAATCAATAAGCATTTTAAATTTTTAGATTTGTTATAAGGAGTATACGAAGTACTTGTTACATATGATTTTTGACACGGAAGGACACGGATTTTGACGGTTTCTTTGCTTGATTTGCTCTAGGTCGTGTTCAAAACATAACCAAAGCATACCTTTTCGCAAGAAAACATAATAATTCATAATTTCAAGCCGTGTCTTTCCGTGTCAAAAAATAAATCCGTACAGCTTTAATTTGTAATTTTAGATTTAAAATTTTCATAATCCCTCCGACCTCTCTATTTTTGTCAAAAATTTAGCTATGGCAAAAGTAAGACCCGTACATGTTTCTTCAAATTGGACCCTTTTCTTAAAAATTCTCTTTCCTATCTTGTGGGGCGTATTTTTTGGTTTAACCACTATTATTTTTTGGGTAAGTAAAGAACCTACTGTTGGAAGTATGTCTATGTTTAACTTCCGATTATTAATCACCTCTTTTTTTATTACAGGAATGACCGTCTTCTATTTTTCGCTGATGCAATTAAAAAGAGTAGAAGTAGATGAGCATTTTTTGTACATCACCAATTATAAAGATACCGCCCGCTACCCTTTTCACAACATTGAAAAATTAGAAGAAGCGAATTATTTTTTATTCAAAATTGTCCATGTTTATTTTAAAGAAGCTGGGATGTTTGGTAAAAAAGCAGTTTTTCTTTCGAATAATTTTCGGTTGAAAGAAGTATTAGCCAAAAGAACAGCTTTAGGTGCATTATATCAGCAATCCTAAATATTTGACCAAATGAAATGGACCCCACTTTTTATTTTTAGTCTTTTTATTGTGTTAATCGCTACTCTAACACCGGGGAATGGAAAAATCGCAGGAAATTACTTAGACAAAGTTGCTCATTTTTTAATGTTTGCTTTTTTGGCTTACCAATCCCTCAAAGCAGTTGTTGATACTAAAAATATTCCAGACCTATTATTAGGCTGTATTTTACTAGGCTTTTTAACCGAATTTTTACAACAATTTATTCCAGGAAGAAATATGGATATCTACGATGGAATAGCGGATACTTTAGGAATTGCCTGTGCCTATTATTTCTATAAATCGACCAAAAATGAAAGCAACTAAGATATACCTCTCCCTTTTGGTCGGACTAATCTGTAGTACTACTGTTATTAGTCAAACTCAACGTTTTGAAGTAGGAATAGTAGCTGGTCTAAATTTTTCCGCATTAAAAGGAGAAGATTTAACAGATTATGCAGTTATTATACTTAATTTAGTCTAAGCACTTACTTAAAAAGAAGAAACAGTAGCGCACTGGTTTCAGCACTTTAAAATTTTACATTTGTAATTTTAAATTTTAGGTTTCCCTAATGGTCTCGGCCGATAATTTTTTTAGTTTGTGCTGCACTTTTCAATTGTTCACTTTCTTCCATATCCTTCTTTGTTTCTCGATTATCAAAAATTTCTTCTAAATCAGGTTCCCCTGCATCTACCCAAGCAGTATACCATGCATCGCCAACTGCTTTAATCGCATCTCGAAAACGTTTTTCAACTTGACCATTCAATTTTTCATTATATAATTTAGCATATTCTTCACAAGCCATTTTTTGAATATATCCATCTCCCCTTTCCACAAAACAATCCTGTTGGTCTTCAGGGTAATTTTGACTCAATATTTTTTCAATACCCAATACATCATCTACCAAGGAATGACTCTTATTGACAATATTCCAATAATGCTCACCTATTTCGTAAATGTATTCTGCCTGACCAACTAAAAAATCATATTCTTCATCTGCAAACATTTCGGGCAACCTAGTTTCCCAAAAAGCATGAATCCCTAATTGGTCTGTTTGTTGGCCATTATAATTACTGGTTGTATGGAGTGGCACATGGGCATCGCCAATATAATGCCCCATGTCAGCAGAAATCCTTAAAATTTTATCCAAATTTTCTTCCAAGATTGCTTTTGTCAAAGAAGTCTGCATTCGAACTAAATTATACGGTAACACACCGTGCTGCACAAAAGTATCTATAGCAATAGCTTTATCGCATGCTAATTCAAAACCATGAAAATCAAAAAAGGCTTGTATACTATCACAATTTAATTTCCACTTCTCAAAATAAATGGGATTATAAACTTGTTTGTGAAAAAAATTATCATAATCTTCTCTCAATAGAACAATACTATCTTTTCCAAAGAAAGTATCAAAATTATCGCCCTTCAAAATGACATTCCAATCATCTTGCGCCGTTACATGCTGACCAAGCATTCTTAAAGTATCCTTATTTTCATTAATTACTAACATTTCTGCAAAACGCTGGCGAACCGTTCTAAAATCCAATGGTAATGGATAATGATACCAATGGTCCAAGTCAATAAAATGCTTTTGCCCTTCGATAGGTACCACATACCGGCGCATATCAGAGTCCGTCGCATGAGCCGTCACATATTCAATATGTTTTTTATAAAAACCAATAAGATTAGGATGGAGTGTAAAAACAGCTAGTCGATTGATACGTCGATGTGCAAAAAATCCCCAATCATCTTTTTCCTGTCCAAAACTGGTCAGCAAAAAAGTTAAAACTAGTAAACAAGCAGAGATTTTAATAACCTTCATATATAGGAACTATTTTTTATTATTAACAGTTTTCCACAAATTCAAGAGTAAACTTATCAACAATAAAAGTGGAAATAATTTTTAGTTGGAAAAATAGTTGTTAGCTAATAGCCAAACTAATATTTTCGCAAATCTTTTTACACAATAACAATTTAAATAAAGAAGCTAAGTGTAAAAGAAATAATAAAGAAAATAAGTAGAATAAAGATTTTTCACATTATTTACTCCACTAAGTTAGGAGAATTGTAAAAGAATCAAACATTATTTGACAGTTACGTAGAAAGAAAAGTCATTTACAATTATACACAAATAGCACTAACATAAAATTCTATTTTATTTGGTTGTTATGCACACAGTTATTAACAAAATGAAGGTATTAAAATTTGGAGGTTCATCCGTAGGCAAACCAGAACGAATTAAGCAGATTGTTGAGATATTAAAGACCTATCAGGAAAGAGGAGAGAAATTCACCGTTGTATGTTCTGCTTTTGGAGGCGTAACCGATTCCTTGATTGCGATGGCAACAAAAGCGGCCGATGCAGATGAATCCTATTTAGAATTATTAGAAGCTTTTAGTAAACGACATATTCAAGCAGCAAAAGAGTTATTGAAAACTGATACCGAAAAAGCAGTTTTAAAAGGTTTAAAAGAAAATCATAAAACCTTAAAAGATATTTTACATGGTATTTTTCTAGTAAGAGAAGCTTCATTACGGACGATGGATTATGTCTTGAGTTTCGGTGAGCGAACTTCCAATTATATTATTGCGAATGTTTTGACATTGAATGGTTTACCAGCGGACTATTTAGATGCAAGAGATATTATTGTAACGGACAAAAATTTTGGCTCAGCCAAAGTAGATTTAGACACGACTTACGAGAATATAAAAGCTTATTACGGAAAAGTTAGCAATATTCAAGTAGTTACAGGCTTTGTGGCAGCAGCAAAAGGAGGCTTGACTACTACTTTAGGTCGTGGAGGCTCTGATTATACGGCTGCTCTGTTGGCTGCAGGCCTACAAGCCGAAGCTATCGAAATCTGGACGGATGTCGACGGCGTTTTAACGACAGACCCAAGGAAAGTAAAGAAGGCATTTCCTATTCCAACCATGACTTATGGAGAAGCAATGGAAATGTCCCACTTTGGAGCAAAGGTAATTTACCCACCAACCATCCAACCTGCGTTTACAAAGAATATTCCTATCTATATAAAAAATACCTTCAATCCAACCTATAGAGGAACGTATATTTCTAATGAAAAAGATGAAAACGGACCAGCAGTAAAAGGAATTTCTTCTATTGGGAATATTTCTTTATTGACCTTATCAGGAAGTGGTATGTTTGGTGTACCTGGCACAGCGGGTCGATTATTCAATGCTTTGGCACAAGCTAGTGTCAATATCATCTTGATTACTCAGGGTTCTTCTGAATATTCTATCAGTTTTGCGGTTCAACCAAAGGATGCTAAAAAAGCTAAGAAAGCAGTAGACAAAGAATTTACGCACGAGATGCGGTCTAATCTGGTGAATCCAATCAAAGTAGAAAAAGATTTAGCCGTAGTAGCAATCATAGGAGAAAACATGCGATACCAACCAGGTATCTCAGGAATGTTATTCCGTTCTCTAGGTAAAAATGGAATCAATGCGATTGCTATTGCGCAAGGATCTTCTGAATTAAATATCTCCGTAGTTATTAATAAAGAAGACGAAGCTAAAGCATTAAATGCATTACACGCATCCTTTTTTTTATCGGACACAAAAGAAATTCACCTATTTATGATTGGTGTAGGTTTGATAGGCAGTACGCTAATCAAGCAAATAAAAGAGCAAGCAGCTTACCTTAAGGAAAAGCAATCTATAGAAATAAAGATTGTTGGATTATCCAATAGTAAAAAAATGTTATTCAATGAAGAAGGCATTGATTTAGATAATTGGAAAGACAACTTATTAGCTTCAGAAGAAAAGACTTCTTTTGTAGGGTTTATCAAACGGATGAAAGAATTAAATCTTTCTAATACTATCTTCATTGATAATACCGCCAATAAAGAAATAGATAAATACTATCAAGGAATCTTAGATAGCAGTATTTCTATCTCAACTCCTAACAAGATAGCTACATCCTCTTCTTTTGCACAATATCAAGCGTTAAAACAAACAGCAGAAAAACGCGGTGTTCAATTTGCTTATGAAACAAACGTAGGAGCAGGGCTTCCAGTTATTTCTACATTGAATGATTTAATTAACAGTGGAGATAGAATCATCAAAATAGAAGGTGTCCTTTCAGGCTCTCTTTCATTTATCTTTAATTCTTTTAAAGAAGGAACAAAGTTTAGTGAGATTGTCAAAGCTGCCAAAGAAAAAGGATATACAGAACCAGACCCAAGAGAAGACTTGAGTGGATTAGATGTAAGAAGAAAATTAATTATTCTATCTAGAGAAACTGGTTTAGCAATGGAACCAGAACATGTAAATATTCAAAACATCTTACCTAAGGCTTGTAATGATGCTGCGACGGTAGACCAGTTAATGATAGAGATAGAAAAAGCAGATGATTATTTTGAAGCAATGCGAAAAGAAGCTGCAGATAAAGGTGGGGTATTGCGGATGATTGCAAAGCTAGAAGACGGTAAAGCATCTATAGCCTTAGAAAGCGTAGGCCCAGACCATCCATTCTATTCTTTAAGTGGTAGTGACAATATGATAGTCTTCACAACAGAAAGATATAGAGAAAGACCTTTAGTAGTTACAGGTCCTGGAGCAGGCGCAGAAGTCACCGCAGCAGGCGTATTTGCAGAGATTATAAAAATAGGAAATTATTTAAAATAAATATTGTCAATAGTCATTAGTTAGTAGTCATCAATTAGCACACTAAAACAATCATAACTAATTGATAATCAGAAGCTTAGATTAATAATTTAAGTTTTAAAAAATACATAACTACTTAATAATCAATGACTCATGGCCGCTGATTAATAAAACATGAGTAAAAAAGAAATGAAAGTATTTGCACCAGCAAGCGTCGCTAACGTCGCCTGTGGTTACGATATACTGGGCTTTGCCTTGAACAAACCTGGTGACGAGATTGTCGGGCGCATTGTTGACAAGCCAGGATTAAGAATTGTGAAGATTACAGGAGACAAAGGTAAGTTACCTTATGAGGTAGAGAAGAACACAGCAAGCTTTGCAGCCCAACGATTATTAGAACATCTTGGAGAAAATAAGATAGGAATAGAATTAGAAATTAGAAAGAAGATGCCTTTTGGTAGTGGACTAGGTTCTAGTGCAGCCAGTTCAGCTGCTGGTGTAATGATAGTCAATGAGCTATTACAACGTCCTTTAACTAAAAGAGAGTTATTACCATTCGCTGTTGCGGGAGAAGAACTAGCAGATGGCGCTTATCATGCAGATAATGTAGGTCCATCTTTAATGGGCGGCATGTTATTGATTAGAGATAATGCAACTTTGGATGTTCATAAAATAGCCACACCAGAAGGCTTATATGCAACAGTCGTGTATCCTCATGTTAAAATATTAACGAGAGATGCTAGAGCTGTATTAAGTGATACAACTTCCTTAAAGAAAACCATTACACAAACTGGTAATTTGGGAGCGCTAATAGTTGGTATGTATAACGCTGATTTAGATCTAATTGGTAGAGCGTTAAACGATGTTATCATTGAACCGCAGCGCGCACAATTAATTCCACACTTCTATAAAGTCAAAGAAGCTGCTTTAGATGCAGGTGTTTTAGGCTGTAGTATTTCTGGTGCAGGTCCGTCTATTTTCGCTTTGAGTGCCAATAAGGAAATAGCAGAACGAGCAGGTGAGGCTATGCAAAAAGTATTTAATGATAATAAAATAGAAAACCAGCTATTCATTTCGACTATTAATAATGAAGGAGCGATTCTTCTATAGTCTGTAGTGCCAAGCTCTGCTTGGCATAAATTTATACCAAGCAGAGCTTGGCACTACAAAATTTAACTTCCATGCGTTTATATAGTACAAAAAGTCCTAGCAAATTTGTTGATTTAAAAGAAGCAGTGTTCAAAGGATTGCCAGAAGATAATGGCTTATTCATGCCAGAACACATCCCAACCTTACCTAAATACTTTATTCAAAACTTAAAGAAATACTCATTCCAAGAGATAGCTTACAAGGTTACAAAGACATTATTAGCAGGAGCAATCCCTGATAAAGACCTTAAAAAAATTATCGAAAAGTCGATTACATTCCCTGCGCCTGTAGTCTCTTTAGATAATCAATATCATATTCTAGAGTTATTTCATGGTCCATCTTTGGCTTTTAAAGATTTTGGCGCAAGGTTTATGGCTCAGTTAATGAGTTATTTTAATAAAGGAGAAGATAGAAAGCTAACTATATTAGTAGCAACTTCGGGTGATACGGGTGGGGCAGTAGCCGCAGGATTCTATAAAACACCAGGCATTGAAGTGATTATTTTATATCCAAGCGGTAAAGTTTCCAACTTACAAGAGAAGCAATTAACCACTTTAGGACATAATATTAGCGCTTTAGAAGTGAATGGGACCTTCGATGATTGCCAAGCATTAGTAAAAAAAGCTTTCCTAGATAACGAATGTAGAACGCATTTAAGGTTAAGTTCTGCCAATTCTATTAATATATCTCGCTTAATACCACAATCATTCTATTACTTTGAAGCATTTAAACAGCTAGAAAAGTCTAGAAAGAAGACGGCATTTTGTGTGCCTAGTGGTAACTTCGGTAACATCACAGCAGGATTATTAGCTCAAAAGATGGGTTTACCTATCTCTCATTTCATTGCAGCAACCAATGCAAATGATGTAGTTCCCGAATATTTAGCGTCTGGAACCTACACACCAAGGCCATCTGTACCAACCATTTCTAATGCAATGGATGTAGGAAGTCCATCAAACTTTGCTAGAATGTTGGATTTATATCAATCGGAATGGGGCGTAATGAAGGAGAATATTTCTGGATATGCCTATAATGATGACCAAACTAGAGTAGGAGTTAAGGAGGTTTATGACAAATATAACTACGTTATAGACACACATGGAGCTGTAGGTTACTTGGCTTTAAAGGATTATTTACAAAAAAATAAGACACATAGAGGGGTTATATTAGAGACAGCTCACCCCTCTAAGTTCATAGATGAAGTAGAAAAGGTACTAAATAAGCAGATTGAAATACCAGAAAGGTTAGCTGTTTTAGCTAATAAAAAGAAAGTAGCTAAGTTTATGGAACCTAATTTTGAGGATTTTAAAGCTCATTTATTATCTTTAGATTAGAGCTATACGATGTACTATCAAATAAAATAAACATAAAAGCCCTTCCTCCTTAAACAGAGAAAGGGCTTTTATACTTAAATATAGTCGTTCTATTCTTATGTTTTATCTACCAAACAAATGAATATACCTACCGAAATCTTATACAATCCTATCTTTTGGATATTCGTTTCTTACACGATTGGGGCATGGTTTACCAATATAATTATCAATTTAAGTATCGATAAACACTTCTTAGATAAAGACTTTTTATCAGATTCATGGACTAAACGAATTGGTGTACTTCACTTTGGATGGTTAATTAGACATTCTTTTATGGGTGTCTTTAATCAAAAACTGAAGTATAAGGGCAAACTAAACCAAGAAAAATTAGCTCAATTAAAGCATGAAATGACCTTAGCAGAAGTGGGACATCTAATTGCATTCTACTTTTCACTCTTAATACATGGTCTTTTTATTTACTTAAAAATGGATTGGAGATACATTGTAGTGTTCTTTATCTTGAATATAATATTCAATTTCTACTTAGTATTATTACAGCAATACAATAAAAGAAGGATTGATAAACTACTAAAAAGGAATGTTCCACGTGGCACATAAACGTAAAACAGAATAGAAAAATATCCGTTTACAATAAAATCAGAACCTAAATAAATACAATGTTCCACGTGGAACATTGCTGAAATAGCCAATACAAATTCTCTACAGAATTATTTTTTACCTTTGATGCAGCTATTATTAATGAAAAAATTTTAATTGAATAACTATAAATTATTACAAAGAATGCTCACTAGAACAATGACAAAGCGGCTAGGCTTATTACTTTCCCTAGCATTGATTAGCGTGTTTCTCTACGCTCAAAAGAATACAAACGAGAATAAGTTTAGACAATTGGGACAGGAATTACCTACTCCAAATGTTTATAGAAATGCATCTGGAGCCCCTGGTCATGCTTATTGGCAGCAGCAGGCAGACTACAAAATGAAGATAGAAATAGATGATAATACACAAAGATTGTATGGAGAAGAGACGATTACTTATATCAATAATTCTCCTGACCGATTAGAATATCTATGGCTACAGCTTGACCAAAACATGCGAGCAAAGGATTCTGATAGCCATAAGGTTCGGCCAAATTCTATCAGAGATAAAATGAATATGCGCCAAATAGCTGGCCTTACACCAACGTTTGATGGAGGTATAAAGCTAGACTATGTACAAGATGAAAATGGCAAGTCGCTCAATTATACGGTCAATAGAACAATGATGAGAATTGATTTAGAACAGCCTTTAGCATCTAAGAGCAGTTATACTTTTAAAATAAAGTGGTGGTATAATATCAATAACACCCAAGAGATTGGTGGCCGTTCTGGCTATGAGCATTTCGCAGAAGACGATAATAATGTTTATGTAATAGCTCAATACTTTCCAAGGATGTGTGTCTATGATGATAAAGAGGGCTGGCAAAACAAACAGTTCTTGGGACGAGGAGAGTTTGCTTTAGCCTTTGGTAATTATGAAGTAGAGATAAAAGTACCAGCAGACCATTTAGTAGCTGCTACAGGAGAGCTACAAAACTCGAAAGATGTGCTTACCAAAGAACAAAGAAATAGGCTAGAAGAGGCTAAGGATGCTTCAGTAGACCCAATCATCATTGCGACCTTAGAAGAAGCAAATGATAGAATGAAAGGCAAGTCTGACAAAAAGAAAACTTGGAAATTCAAAGCTGACAATGTAAGAGACTTTGCCTTTGCCACTTCCAGAAGATTCATCTGGGATGCAATGGGCGTACCAATGGAAAATGGAAAGACCGCAATGGCTATGTCTATGTGGGTCAAAGAAGGAGATTGCTTGTGGAGTAAATATTCTACGAAAGCTGTAGCACATACTTTAAAATGGTATTCTCATTATACCTTCGATTATCCATATCCTGTAGCTTGGTCAATTGATGGAAGTATGGGAATGGAATATCCAATGATTTGCTTTAACTATGGGCGTTGCAATGATGATGATACTTACACCTCAAGAATGAAGTATGGACACATCGGTGTAATCATTCATGAAGTTGGTCATAATTATTTTCCAATGATTGTCAACTCTGACGAACGTCAATGGACCTGGATGGATGAAGGCATTAATTCTTTTGTTCAATATTTAACGCAAGAACAATGGGAAAGAAATTATCCTTCGCGTCGAGGACCAGCTTACAAGATTGTAGATTACATGAAAGGAGATAAAAATAATATCTCTCCAATCATGACCAACTCAGAATCTATTTTCCAATTTGGTAATAACGCATATGGCAAACCAGCAACTGCTTTAAATATTTTAAGAGAAACTATTTTGGGCAGAGAATTATTTGACCATGCTTTCAAAACTTATGCTCAACGTTGGGCATTCAAACATCCATCACCAGCAGATTTATTTAGAACAATGGAAGACGCATCTGGAACAGATTTAGATTGGTTCTGGAGAGGTTGGTTTTACACAACTGATAATGTAGACATCGCAATTGAGGGAGTAGAGTATTTTAAATTAGATTCTAAAAATCCTGAAGTTGAAAATGCTTTAGCAAAAGCAGAAAGAGCAAAAGCGCCAAAAAGAATTGGAAGTATTAGAAATGAAAAAGAAATCGAAAAGACCTATGATGAGCAAGACAGAAGCTTGAGAGATTTCTATACAGAATACGACCCACTCGATTTTAATATTTTGGATAAAGAAGATTATCAAAATTATCTAAAGAAATTATCGGACAAAGAAAAAGCACTTTTAACCGCAGGCTATAATTACTACGAAGTCAATTTCAAAAATGTAGGAGGTTTGCCAATGCCCATCATCATCCAATTTGAATTCACAGATGGCACAACAGAGGTTCAAAAAATTCCAGCGGAAATTTGGAAGATGGACCAAGAACAAGTTTCCAAAGTTTTTGTCATGGAAAAAGAAGTGAAAGAAATTATGCTCGACCCATTCTTAGAAACGGCTGACACCGACACCGGAAATAATTATTATCCACCAAGACAAGAACAGAGTAAATTTGAATTATTCAAATCACGCAGATTTGGAAGAGGGCAGACCGCTGGCGAAAATCCAATGCAACGTGCCAATCGTGCAAAAGCAAAAATGAAGCAAGGGTCTAATTAGTGATGAGTTATGAATGATGAGTGATGAGTGATGAGTGTGGAACTGCTCGCAAAAAAGTCTTGGTGAATGATTCATCAGGGCTTTTTTGTTTTATCAGTATAATTTTTTTTACCACATAGAAAATAAAGTTCACATAGAACACATAGCTTTCTTAAATTTGTAGTAAGACAATTCAAAAGCAAAAAAATCAAATTAAGCTATACTCGTCAAAACTATGTGGACTCTGTGAACTATGTACCTATGTGGTAAAAAATATCTAAATCTAAAACACTTACTTTAACAATCGTTAAAATAAAATGAAAAAAGAAACAAAAGAAACTGCCAAATTAATCGCAAGAGATTTTGAAATGGAAAAAGTAGGGAAGGAGGAGTTATCAGAGGCAGCATTACTTCAATTACTAGAATCGCAGGTAGCGTATTATATCGAGCATAGATTAGAGTTTTTACTCAGTTCCTTATACCGACTCGATATTTCAGAAAAGCTCGTTAGAAACGCTCTATTGCCCTCCTCAGCGGTGCCCGCAAATGTGGCAATTGCAAAATTGATACTGGACAGGCAGAAAAAACGGGTTTTTACGAAGCAATTTTACAAGCAACCGAAGATTGAGGACTTGGAAGAGGGGTT
>CALLVC010000474.1 GCA_938010785.1 uncultured Saprospiraceae bacterium | reverse complement strand
TTTAAAACCCTTTTTACAAATTTTGCCGTTCGATACGGTCCCGATGAAAATCGGGATTAGGAACGTCTAGTTAAGCATTTTTATAAGAAAACCCTTTATCTATCTATGCAATTCTATAAATCCTTCAAACATTCTATCATCATTTGGCTCATTCAGACTTAGCCTGTAGAAATAGGTACCATCTGGTAATTCTTGATTGTTTTTCCAAGTACCTGCCCAATTATTTTGATAGTTAATCGTTTGATAGACTATATTCCCCCAACGATTATATATTTTTAATTCACTGAGTGGGAATTTATCAATATCAGAGATATAAAATACATCATTTATTCCATCTCTATTTGGAGACATTGCTGTAAATACCACAATATCTACACATTTAATATAAATAAAAACAGTAGCTGTATCACAACCATTAGTGTTGCAAAGCGTGTAGGTAAATTGGTCATCTCTTTCACAAAACTCATCTCCAAAATAGGTGACCGACCCATCTAAATTAAGAATGGCTTTCCCAAATAATGGTTCTTCAATAATTTGAAGGCCGTCTTCATCTACACCAAAGGGTATATCATTTTCTTTGATATTCAAGACTATCGGTACCCCTTTATCCGTTGTATCAACATCATCAACTGCAGTCGGCAACTCCAAAAATTCAATCACCTCTATTTCGAAAAAGGCCGTATCACAAATATTATCTTCGTCACAGATGACAATACAGGCTTGCTCTCTTCCTATCCCCTCGCCTGTGTATTCTATACAATAGGTAATTGGGTCTAAAAAGAAATCTACCTTCTCTCCCGAATCGTCTGGACACTCATTTTCAAAGTAGGTGATTATATTTGGAAAAATAATAGAATCAAAACAATAGGTAATCGTCTCTCCTACAAAAATGGTATCCAATACTAGGTCTGGTGGGTCATTTTGAATTACTAAAGAGAATAATAAAGTATCGCATAAACCTAAATCATCACAAACTTCTACACACAATTGCTCTTCTCCAATCGTTTTTCCAGTATAATTAATACAGAGACTATCTAAATTTATTTCAAAATCTACAAATCCAGTTGCTGAATCTTGACAAATTTCCATCATGGAAATAACTGTTCCATCTAAAGCTAATCCCATTGTATCAATACAAAAAGTATTATCATTTTGTACTAAAATTGTATCTAGAATTTCGTCATAATGCACATCAACTTCTATTATAGTGGTATCACAAATGCCTAAATCATCACATAAAATCACACATAGGGTATCTTCTCCAACACTCATTGCCTCTATAATAACACAAGTATCATTATATATGGTAGCACTAATATTGGTCTCCTCATAGCAATCCAGAATAATAGTATCTAGCGTTCCAGGTAATTCCATGGTGGTCATACAAATAGTGTCCATCTGCCCAAGATTTGTGATAATTTGCATAGTGTCTGTTTCAACACATGTTACTGCAACTGTTATCGTATCTGCACAAAAGGTTCTGGGGTCTTGGATGATTACTTCATGTACTCCTCGTAATAAATCAATAGAAATACCTCTTTGCCAAATTCGTGTTTCTAAACTCAGAAATGACATGATTGGGGTTCCTGCCACGGTTGCTTCTATTTGCCCATAGGTACTACCAGAAGCTCCTCCAACAATGAACGTACTATCTTCGGAAAATTGCCAATTACCTGCTGGATCCCATTCATTCATCGCTATAATTAGACTTTCTAAGGTTGTAAAATCTCCTGAAAATACTTCGTCATTTACAGGCCAAGAAGTTACTGTATAAGGGCCTACTCTCCCTTGTCCAAATAACGTCGAAACGGCATAAGTTGATATTGTGTCAGTGCTACATGAATTTATCGCAAATAAATCGATATCATCTCCATCTAAAGAAACATTATAAGGACTCCTTGAATCAAAATCATAATCTAAGCAAATGGCTGCCGCGCCATCACAATCTGTTAAATTATAGGCTATTGTATCTCTACCAACCTCTAATGGGCATGGCTCACATAAAGTAACTGTTAACGCTTCTGCGATTGCTTGACATCCATTGACATCTGTTACGGTCAAACTATAAACTCCCGCACTTAAGTCTGTTCTATTGGCTTGGTCTCCAAATCCTGTGACATCTTCCCAATCAAATGAATAAGGTGCTATTCCTCCTTCAATTTCAATTGAGATAGAACCACCTTCCTCACATTGAGGAATAATATCAGCCGTTAACATCAAAACTTCTGGCGCTCCAATAGTAAAACAAGCCTGCCCATAAGCACAACCTAAGGTATCAATTACAGATACGCAATAATCTCCTTGTGGCAACCGTCCATTTAGAAATCGGGTATGCCCATTGGAAATAATGGTATCTAAAGGCGAAGGTGCATTTGATGCATCAACTGTAAAAAAGACTTCCCCATCTGCTGCCAATGGACAAGATGCATTGATGGTCTCGTCTATTGTGATTGGAGCTAACGCACTAGGCGCATCTATCAAGGTAAATACGACTGGTGTTTTACAACCTGTTCGATTATCCGTTACCAAGACAGCATAAGTACCACTCCTTAAATTGGTTCGAGTATCTGTTTCTCCTTCCCAATCAAAGGTATAGTCTCCACTTCCACCATTCATATTTACCGTGACAGAACCGTCGGCATTTCCACAAGTTGGTGGAGTATTTATAGCAATTTTCGCTTCTAATAAATTTATTTCGTCTACGACTAAGGTAATCATAGTTTCACAATCAAATGTTTCATCTCGAACCCTAATTTGATAGAATCCTGCCGCTAATGCTGTTCTTTCATTTCCAACAAAACCATCTGCCCAAGTATAGGTATTGCTTGCGGGGATGATTAAAGCTTGACCATTGGCGATGCCACAATCTGCTGGACTTGAAATAGGCACTAAATCACTAAAGTCCTTCTCGAAAATTTCAATCGGCACTTCCAATACACATGCTGGATTTGGTTTATAGACGATTAAAACTCGATATTTACCTTTTGGCAGTGCTGCCCTAATATTCCCCGTTACAAACGGTTCTCCTGCCTCTGGCATATAGAAAAAATCATAGTCGCGTTCATCTTCTTCTAATTCTATAAACACGGAACCGGTATCGTCATTACAGCCTGTGGGAGTCGTAGAAATTTCTGTGATGGTCGGTAAATTACAAGATTCACATTCTGGAACAAAGATGCTCGCCATTTCTGAACACCCTCGACTATCTATCACCGTGACTTCGTAAACACCAGTATCTAATGCTGTTCTGTTGATTGGATTATCTGTTTCTGGGAGGTCTGCCCAATCTATTTGATAAGGGCCTACTCCACCTGTAATTTCTAAATTAATTGCTCCAGTATCTGCGCAGGCAGCAACCGTTTCGAACATCAACATCAATGAAGGGGAATTGCCAATTGTGAAACAAGCTTCTCCTGTCAAACAATCGTTTGCATCCCTAATTTCTAGACAATATTCTCCTTCGGGTAACTGTCCATTTTCAAAGGGATTGACCCCATCCGTAATAATGGTATCCATTGGTAGTTGGAAATCATCAGTGACATCAATTGTAAATTGAATCGCTCCATCAGCATTACCTTCGCAACTAACAGGAATCGTATCTACTATGCTAATTGTGGCTACTCCTTGAGGAATGGCTTCCAAATCAAAACCAACCTGGGTCTGACAACCAAGCGTTACATCAAAGACAGTTACACTATAGGTTCCTTCGGCCAAGGTATTATTGACATTGGTTTCACTATCCCACGAAAAGGTATAATTATCCGTTCCACCTGAAACCGTAAGGGTTACTGCTCCATTTGCTTCTTCACAAGTTGGTTGTTTATCTATAAATGCGGTGGCCGTTAAGGAATTTGTTAAACCTATCACTATTTCTTCTACTCCTCGACAAGAAGCGTCCCCATTAGGGTCAGAAAAAGTAACTTCATAAATACCTGGTGCTAATTCATTTCGACTTTCCCCAACAAAACCATCTGGCCAAAGGTATTCATATTGAGCTGGGCTTAAAACTGCGCTACCTGTTGGGGGTATTGCACAATTGGATGGAAAAACGGTAGCTTCTACACCTGCTGGAATGGCATCTATGGTTATACTAATATCATAACTACAAGCTGGATTCTCTCGGTCACTAATATTTACCTGATAGGTTCCTGCTGGCAAATCAACTCTAGTATTTAATGGAATACCAACCGTCCCCAAATTAGGGGTCCAAGTGTAATCATAAATAACCGTATTATCAATGAAATTAAAGATTACTTCACCATTTGAATGACCACAATTTGCATCAGTAATTAAGGTATCTGCTAAAGGAATTTCACCAGCTACTCCTGTTGGTATGGAAAAAGGATAAACTAAGCTACAACTTGGATTATTCGTAGCTGTTAGCGTGACTTCATAATCTCCGCTTGGCAATCCTTCACGGGTATTTGGGGTCGTACCTGTTATCCCGCTATTTTCATCCCATCCATAAGTAAAATCCGTAATTATCCCATCCATACTTAGCGTAATCGCACCGTTGGCTTGACCACAATTAGCAGTTGTAATATCTGTCGATACAATTACCTCATCACTTAGCTCGTTTTCAAGAACGGTTATCAATACTGTGGAAGCACAAATTGTATCTCCTTGGAAAGCGACTAATACTTCATAATTTCCAGGAGGCAAATCCGTCCTGACATTTTTAGTCGTTCCTTCTACACCTAAATTTGGCGTATAAATAAAGGTATAATCAGTTGGGTCTTCATTTAAATTCAATGATACTAATCCATTAGATGCTCCACAATCCGAAGGAGTAATATCCGCTGACATAATTAGGTTAGGATTCACCTCACTTCCAGGAACAGTTATCGTAGTCGTTATGGAACAGGTCGTGTCGGCCTGAGGAGCGATTAATACTACATAATCTCCCGCAGGCAAATCTGTCCTGACATTTTTAGCAGAACCTTCTGCTCCTAAATCAGGCGTATAAATGAAAGTATAATCATTAAAATCTTCGATTAAACTAATGGTCACTGCCCCATTCGATGCTCCACAATCGGCTGGAGTAATGTCTGTTGCTTCAATTAAGTCCGAGTTGACTTCATTTTCAGGAACGGTTACCAATATTGAAGAAATACAGGTCGTGTCTCCGAAATAGGCTAACATCACCTCATAGTCTCCTGCTGGTAAATCCCTTCTTGAGTTTTTAGTTGGCCCTTCTATGCCTACATTTGGTCTATAAATAAATTCATAATCTCCAATATTTTGGTCTACTTCTATGAGTATTTCTCCATTTGCAATTCCACAATCAGCTGTAACAATTGTTGATACTAGATTGGTAGCTGGAACACAATCACAAGTATCCAACTCAATAGTTAAAGGGACCTCGCAACCAATTGCATCTGTAATAGTCAACAAATAATTTCCACCTCTTAAGCCTGTCCTATCTTTTTCATTTTGTATCCCATTTACATCAGCCCAATCAAAAATGTAAGGAGATTCATCTCCGTCTACCCTTATTCCTATGGATTGAATCGTATCACAATCACCTGTTGTAGAAATATTTACAACAAGGGCATCTGATTCGCTAATAGTGAATGGACTATTTCCCGCAATACAACCGTTTCCATCTTTGACAAATAGTTGAAAATCACCAGCTGGTAGGTTACCATTTTGATATTCAAGTTGGCCATCTGTAATAATGGTATCTGCGGGAAATCTAAAACCATTTTCATAAATTATTTGGAAATCAATTTGACCGTCTGACTCTCCAATACAAGTCACATCTACCGTATCTAAAATGGTAATTGCTCCATTGTGAATTTCATTATTTAATAAGAAAAAATAAGGGGCTGTACAACCAGAAATATTATCGGTTATGGTTATTTGATAGGAACCTCCCGCTAATCCTGTCTGAGATAAATTGCCATCGGGAAAAGAAGTACTATACTGACCACTTCCTCCCACTACATCTATAGCAATTACCCCATTATTATTTAAACAATTGGCTTTTTGAAAAACCGTATGACTTACCTCTAAAGGACTAATTGATGCTACCTCTACCGTCACTAAACTTGGGCAGGATGGCAAAGCTGGGTCTGTTACCGAGATAATGTATCTTCCTTCTGCTAAACCATCTCTATTGGCCCCTATTGCTCCATCTTGCCAGGAATAAGTATATTCAATAGGGCTTAGCTCCACTCGACCATTTGTTTCTCCGCAAATGGTATTCGTCACTTCGGCTTCACTCTGGGGACCATCTGCATTTCCAATATTTACAAAAGCAGTTTCAAAACACGTATTGGTCGCTTTATCAATTATTTGAACTAAATAACTTGCTCTTGGCAGGTTGATTCTACTATTTGGCGTAGGACCTTCGGTTCCAACATTTGGTGACCAATTAAAGGTATAGTTAGCAGGGTCTTTGTCTATATTGATAATGGCTTTTCCATTTTCGACTCCGCAATTGGCATTTTCGACTATAATATTTTCTATTTTAGCAGGAATACAACTTAGGCAATTTTGCTGCCGAACCATGTCTAAATTAAGGGTGTCTACACAGCCATTGTCATCCGTAATTACCAACTGGTGAAAACCTTCCGTTAGAAAAATGGAAACTCCGATTGGCGTCAATCTGGTATCATAACCCAGAGAAGACCGAATACCTTTGTCGGGAAAAGATACTTCCATTCTACTATAAGCGCCACTAATATGTCCTCCTTGAATAATTAAAACTTCTGGTAATAATACCCAATTCCCCCCTTCATCCCAAACATTCATAGAATCCACTAGCTCACTAATTGAACCAACAAGACCAGAGTAAGTTGTTCCATTTACGGTCCAAGAATCCACCATTATTGTCCCTCCGACACTATTGATTTGAGCATAGGTATAAATACAAACCTGTCGGTAATCACAAACACTGAATCGAGAAGAATCAACAAGTACCCCATTATCTGAAATGGTATAGTTTTCTAATGCTTCTGGTGTATATTGATTAAAACAATAGTACATTGTACTATCACAATCTGGCATTAAAACAGATTCATCGACTGTCCCTAAATTTAGCACGCAAGGCCCACCAAAACAATCTTTTTCTATTTCGAATACTGCTTCACTTGAAGAACTAAAATCGTAAACACATGACTCATTATTAATGACACAGGTAAACTCAATAGAACTGGTTGTCGAAATTCTTGCAGAATAAAGGCTGTCACAATCTACCTCTGCTACCACCACCCCTAATTGAAAAATAGCTCGATTGCCTTGAATCAAACCAGCGGGTAAAGACACATTTAATACACTTTGCTCACCATCCACATTGATTACGGGTTCTGTTGCATTCCAAGAACCAGGCGCAATGGCTTGGATAGAATTTGCAGTATAGCTTAAGATATCAGGCAATACTATTTCTATTTTATCTTCAACAGAAATATTCGGACTGATATTTTCTACACTTATTTCAAAAGTAGAAGGTTGACCCGCCTTTAAAGGAGTGGTCGTTGAAAATTCTATATCAAAAGCTCTTGCTACACTAGGGTCCGCTTGGAAAATGATTGGATTTGTTTCCGCAAAGGCATTATTCGTTTCCGTACCACAGGCGGTCATACCTTGGAAACTGTAGCGATTCAATTCACCATTCTCGTATTCACAATTGGTTACAAAACGATATTTAAGCCTAAATTCACTAGAATCTGTTGCATTGATAGAAAAACCTGGTAAACCATTTTGGTCTAAATAAGTATTTAAATTAGTAAAGTTATCATACTGATATATTTGTCCTAATTCGTTTACTTCTTGAAAACTTGGCTCCGCTGTAGCTGATTGAAAAGAGGCCGATGAGGGATAGGCAAATTCTACACTATTTGGTACCAAAGTGGCTCCAGTTGGTAAAATTATCTGTGATTGAATATCATAAGCTCGACCTTCTTCCTCATTTCTCACCAAAATTATCATGGTACTTGTATCACAAAGCACTCCACTTATGGTAGAACTTTCTTCTTGAAAGCTTGCTGATAAAAGCGGCGCTACCGCTGAGGCGTTTAATAAAACACTTTCGGATTCACAAGGTTCATAATCACCAGGGTTCCAATTCGGGTCATCAAAAGGTACACAACTCCAACCAAGTCGAGCTGCCGTACTACTTTCTTCACATTCTACTAGTCGAGCTGTAATACGGAAAGTATTACAGATATCCGCTGGGTCTACATTAGTTCCTCTTTTACTCAATCCATCAGCAAATGCAAATACATTATTTTCTGTACCATAAGTTTGTAAGGTAAGCGTATCAATTGCTGAAGGAATACTTATATTTTCAATCGACAATATCTCTAAATCACCTGACAAGGTCTCCATCTGAATAAATGTAATTCCAGCATCAGAATCAAAAGAAGTATTACAATGTTCAATAGTCCATTGTACCGTTTCTTCTGAAGCCACTACATCATCAATTATCGCCTCTAAAGTAAAAGTAGGTGGGTTTTGATATTGAAATTGACGCTTATCAATTGCGTCTGTTTTTTCTATACAAGCCGGATTATCATCATTTGCATGATACCGATTGTTGTAATCAATTTTTGCTTCAATATCGTATAAATCGTTGCCTAAGGAACTTCCGAAAATAGAAGAACATTCAGGAATAACATTTATTCTAAACTGAAAAACTTGATTGCTTCCAGCTATCGTACTAAGCGTATTTAATAAACTAAATCCTTGCTGATAAACTCCATTATCTGCTGTATTCAAAGACGCTAAAGGAAACCATTGACTCCCTTGTATCCGATATTCTACGGATAAATCCTCGAAAGCATTTAAAATGTTTTGGTCATAGGTGAATTTTATAGAATCTACCTTTACCGCTGCTCGATGCTCTTCACCAAAAAATTCTCGCATGGCATTGGCATTGATACTTTTTGATAAAGTATATACCAATGCTGTCTCCGCACATCCTTCCGGATAGGCACTGTTGCTTGGACCAGAAAAGGTGGTATTTAGTTTAGCCAATCGGAATAATTCCCCAAAAGAATCACATTCATCATATCTTACTCCATCAATAATAGCATAGCCTCTAGCTCTAAATTCAGGTATTTTTTTGAAGGTATTTGATGGAATAGGACCATCTGGGTTGACAGCAAAATGTCCCTCAAAATTAATTTCATCTCCTCGATTCAAGGTTATCCCGTTTAGGCAACTGCTTAAATCAAAGTGCATAATTTTATTGTTACCACTAATTTCAATACGATAAGCATTGGTATCTATTTTACAGGTTCTCGTATTGCCCCCTGATTGAATCGTTATGTCCGCATGTGAAAATAAAAACGAAGTTGCTTCAGAATCATTGCCATCTGCATTGCCATAATTAATGGATAACCCGATACTATCGGAAAGAGATTGATTTCCTACAATATTTGTCATCTTCATTACCACAGAATCACAACTTAAGGCTACTTTTTTATTCGCTAAAGTCGGGTCAAATCGTGTAGTGAAATTTTCATCCGTATAACCAAAAGTGGTCCTTTCTATATCAAAATTAGTCGTTTGCAAACCTGTTTCACAAACAAATTCAGCACAAGGTGCACCTGAAGCATGTAAGGTTGCCCCTTCTAAAATCCCACAATACCACACATGACTACAATTACAATCTGGACAAAAATAAGTTATTTCGACTGGAAAAGAGGTCGGTCCAACTGAACTACAATTCGTTTCAAATACAAAATTTAATTGATAATCATTGTTCAAATTAATCGGAGCAGCATCAAAAGTGACGGTTACCTCATTACCAAATACTTGACTGGTTCCAGTAAACTTTGTCGTGTCTTGCTGAATGCTTGTTTCAGCAGATAATTGTATACCATCTGGAACGGAAACCGAGACTCTTATTTCATCATTTCCTACACAAGTTCTATTAAAATTTGACATTCGCCGTTCGCCAGAATAGATAACCGTAAATTGGTCATTATCGTTAAAAGCATCTGGGTCCGAACACGTTTCTTGGGTACTTCCTGTATTAGAAGTTCGATAAAAATTATCGAATAGCGTTTCATTATTTATTCCACAGGAACTAGCATAAGTTATTTTGCCATCAAAACTTCCTCTGAAATCATTGTCACATTCGTTTTCAATATCAAATACCCCACCTTCTGCACAAGAAGTACCAAAAGTGGCTGTCATTTCAAAACTCTCCCCAACTCTCAAATCATCAAAGAATCCATCTTTATCATAATCCTCTAATCCTCCTGCCCCATCAGGGTCTGTACTAAATGCAGGATTATTGTTTAAATCAATCAAGCCATTGGGGGCTGGGATTGGGGCGCCTCCAGCGATACTGATGGTCAATACCTCATACCCTTGGTCCATCATCAAAAAATCTGCGCCTATCGCAAAACCTACACCCGTTGAAATATCTAAAATAGTCCCGAATCCATCATCGAATTCAAAACCATTATTTGCCACTGTAATTGACAAAGTACCATCATCACAATAGCCTGCATCTACCGTCGCATCTCGATTATAGGTGAATTCAATTAACTCCTCTCCTACGCCTATTGAAATATTGCTTGATTGAGATTCTTCTCGACAAAATGCACTATTACATCCCCACATCGCTTGGTGTGTGGCATTTAAATTGGAATTGCCGTCCGCTCCACAACTGACAATTTCTATCACCTCCTCAATCGTAATAATTTCATCTGCATCAAATAAATCGTCCCCATTACTAGGTGTACCAAATTCTTGGGTATTTCCATTGAAGACGGCACCTGCAATATTGGCTGTAATGATGGTATCTCCATCCGCATTTGCAGCCTTAGAGAAATCATAGTCTATTCCATTGATTATTAATCGCTTATAAAAAATGCCTTGCTCTTGTATGATGGACAAATCAAAGTTGCTCAAATAACTATTCAAACCACTATTAGAGATTGTCAAATTTCTGCTAACTTCAGTACCAATACTGTATATTTCTGTATCTGGAGTGAGGCTTATATTTAAATTAGGAATGGCAATAGCATCCTTATATTCTACTCCATTAAAAGTTTCAGCAAACGTATTTCCTGCCATGGAATAGTCTAATTGCCAAGTATCAAAAATTTGAAGGTCTGTAGATGTATTGAGCGTGTCTATAATTCGGCAATCAATCGTCACAGAAAAAGCTATCGCTATATCTGCTGGAAATAATGGGTCAAAATCTGGTAAGGAAAATATTGGTCGGTTTGGGTTACTTCCATCAACTAAAGTTACATCAGCCGTACTTAAATCAGTGTCTAAAGCATCAAAGCTTACGCCTGGAAATAACTCTAAGGTAGCTTGAATATTGGTTCGAGGATTCAGGTTCGTTCCAGCTGCCGTAAAAAATACAACCTGCTGGTCAGATGCTCCACAAGTGACAAGCTGGTCTAAAAGAACAGACTCCTCCCCTAACTTTAAAGTCAAATTAGATTGACTATGTGCAGTGTTAGTGTAAATTGATAACAAAAATGCTATCAGTAGTAATTTACCCAAAATTTTCCCTATTACGCCCACATACAGATGGGAGTAAGGACTGGTTATTTTTGGGAAGATTCGTCGATGCATAGTTTCTTTCTTTTGTAAATCGGTGTTTGTTTCTCGTTGTGTTTAGCTCTTTATTTGAAAGATTTATATAAATTTATTTTTAATAAATATGTAATAACACTAATAAAAAGTGTTTATATATTTATAATTTTATAATTTATAAAATCCTTGTTTTCTTACAACTATAACTTGTAAAAGCGGCAAAAATCAAACCAAAAAAGGAAGTATATGAATTAGTTTTACTATATGTCGGAAAGTGGCAAAAGAGGAAGCTAAGTAGCGACTAGAGGGTAAATCTTGGATTTATATACTCTTTTATTTTTACAGATATTTGAAGCTTGTAACCATAGCCGTCAGGTTAAGGGATTATTGACCGAAAAGCAGGAGATACTTTGAAAGTATCTCCTGCTAGGGGAACCTAGAAAGCGATACTTTCATAGTATCTCTTTCTTTAGCCTGACGGCTATGGCTTGTAACTTCAAATATCGGCATCATGCTATTGTGAGACTTTCGGAGATTAGCGATATTTTAATTTTCTTAATTTGTTTTAACAGAAAGTCTTTTCATCCGTGTAACATTATATAAGTACAGATTTACTTACTCTTTTATTTTTACCAATAAATTATGAAAACAGTCTTTTTTTCTCTAATTCTTTTCTTTTTTACTATTTTACTTTCTGCCCAGACAGAAAAACTTACCCTTTTGAATGATACCACCTTAGTTGGAGCAATCGAATTTGATAACATTTACGAGGATACCATACTCTTTTCAGAAAAAGGAAATAAGAAAATTGTCAAATACCCTATTTCTAAAATCGCTAGTCTCTGGAACGATTTTAAATTTTACAAAGTAATCAAACCCCACCCGCTCAAAAAAGAAATACTTCTTCCCGTATTATTAGACGGAAAAACGACGGTTTTAAAAAGTAAAAAGGGATTTTTTATTGGTTATGGAGATGATTTCCATCACTTATATGATAAGCAATATAGTTCTAAAAAATTGAATAACCTTTACGTTGATAAATTTGCCAACCAAGCTAGAGATTTATTTAATAACTGCCTATCCTATGACAACAGGAAATGGACCAATTTAAATTTAACAAATCGAGATATTGTTGAAATAACTTGGGCGTATAATAAATGTGAATATCCTCAAGATAAACAAGTTCACTATTTGAACCACCAGCATAAGTTGAGGAGAGGATTTTATATTGAAGGTATACTCTCTAAAATCTCTACTACCTCCTTTTCAGATACTAAATCATTTACTCCTAATTTCGCAATTGGTGGTCAATATGACTTTATTACAAATGCCCATTTCAATGCCTTAGTCGGTTTAAGGTTAGCCTACAGACATAATAACAACAACGATGGTAATAGTTATTATGAATTGGCATTAGCAGAAATACCTTTACTTATAGAAAAACGGTTAATTAGAACTCGATTAAATAATGGTATATTTATAAAAGGTGGTGGAATTATTGGCTTAGGATTTTATGCAGAACGTAAAGATTGGAACGGCAATTCAAGATATACTAAAATCTTGGAAAATTCTATATTAATAGGATATACCGTAAGCTTAGGATATAATCACCGAATCAAGAAAGGCAGCCTATTTTTTGATGTCTTTTATGAACAAAATACTTTTAATAAGCAATTGGATATCCTTTCCTTAGGGATTCGTTCTGGAATTAAAATTTAACTTAGTTTGAATACGGATACTCAAGAATGAAATTTTTAGCTTCTTATCAATTATTTCCCAATTTTCAATGAATTTCTCATAAAAAAAAGTGCTATCCACCTCCAACGAGCCGAATAACACTTTTTAATATTTTTAAGCACCAATTCTTAATGAATCAATTCAAAATCTGTTCGTCTATTTTTAGCTTTGCCATCAGCAGTATCATTACTTGCCACTGGCTTATCTGGGCCATTTCCTACTACTACAAAACGGTTTTTCGGCATATTGTAAGTTTCTATTAAATAGTTAGCTACCGATTGGGCTCGCTTCTTAGAAAGTGCAACGTTACTAGCTCTACCTCCAACAGAATCCGTATTTCCTTCAATCCGAATCCTTGCACCTGAAAAGGCCTTAGCTGTTGGCACCATATCTCTATCAATAATGTATTTAGAATTTTCGTCTAATTCAAATTCTCCTGAACGGAAACTAATACTTACGCGCTTGGTAGCAATAGCTGCCTTCGTTTCATCCGCTTTTGTAACTGTTGCAAACTCTTTAGATTTCTCTGGAAAATGCTCCTGCCCTGTTAAGGTTGTGCTCATCACCAAACTTGGGAAATTAACTTGCCCCCAAGCTGGTGCTCTTTTTCCACCTGTATGCCCTAAATCAAAATAGACATTGGACATTCTGTTATATAAACTTTCTCCAGTAACACCTTTATAATTGCTATTTAAGCCAAAAAAGTTTTTGTTGTCACCATGCGTTACTAAACGGACATTTCCTAATAAATCACTCCATTCCTGTACGGATAAAGCTGTTCCTCTTTCTGCAAATTCTCTAGATAAGATTTCTGCGGCCTTTTGTCTAGCAGGAGCTGAGGTATTTATTTCTGCTGCCCCACGCATCCAACCTTCATATAACTTTTGTAGTCGGTCTCTATTATTATTCACATAAGAACGCTTGGCGTAAAAAACGTCTGCAATAATATTTGAAGCCGATTTTGTACTTTCTAAGATTCTAGAACCCGGTACTGCCTTGACACTTAATACATCATCCGGACTCCAAACTACGGCTGCATCTACTTGACCACTTTTGAACGTTGCAGCTGATTGTATTGCGTCAGCCTGTGCAACAATCTCAATATCGTCTTGGGTCATCCCTGCTGCCTCTAACATCCAAAGTAAGAAAGAGTGAGAAGGTGTCAATTCAGCCACAGCTACTTTCTTTCCTCTTAAATCAGACACATTAGAAATCCCTCTCCTAACCACAATCGCATCTCCACCTCTTGACCAGTCAGCTTGAAATAAAACCACTGGGTTAAAAGAAGTCAATGCGCCTGATTCTGTTGGAAAAGCATCTACTGTTTGCCATAATAAGTCCACATCATTTGATTTCCATGCTTCTCTAGAAGCGACAAAATCATCTAATACTTTAAATTCTAAAGCAAAGCCGTAATCTTTATAAAACCTTGATTGCTTAGAAGGTTCGAATCCCTCATTAAAATATTGTCCCGCAGCGTAACCTGCCCAAGTTACCACCCCTACTTTGATGATGTCCTCAGAAGGAATGCCACTGTTATTGGTACTAGTGGTGCTACCACTATTGCTATTACTTCCACTGCTATTACTACTACTTCCACTATCGGTACTTACATTTTCGGTCTGACTTTTAATATCTTGACCTGCTTCTGTGTTATCTAAAAAATATTTTCCACCAACTACTAATGCACCTACAATTATCATGGTCATTAGTAATTTGGAAAATGTTGTTAGCCTTCTAGCCATTATATAAAAAAATTATTGGTGATTGGTTTTTGATAAATAATGAGGAATACACTAGTATCAAAAACCGTAAAATAAAAAAACTGGATGCTGGATACTAGATACTAGAACGTAGTGTCCAATATCAAGTGTCTAGCATCCAGCATCTAGTATCAAGTATCTAGTTTCATTCAAATAAGCTATCGTATTGATTTCTATGTCCATCCGCTCGCATTGGTTTTGCTACGGGTTTATTTAAATCTAATACGTTACCTTCATCGTTTGCTTCTACTAATAAACTGCTCTTCTCCTCTCCTAAAATTAGAGAAACGCCTTCTTGTTCCCACTTTTCTAACATTTTCATGCCTTCTTCTTCAAAAATACCATTTTGCAAATCGACAGAATCCATAAAATTAGAAGACATATCCATAAAACGCTCCATCTCTCCTACTTTTTTACTTACATCATCCGCCACGGCTTCTAATGCCATATCAAACATGTATCGCTTGTCTTTGTCTCCAGAAATGACACTCATAGCAGAGGACATCGCAGAGTGACTGGCATGAATCGCCTTTCTTTCTTGCTCCTTGACCATTACTTGGTCTTTAATGTCTTCCATCAATACTTCAGAATTTTCGTACATCTTTGTTAAAACGCGGTACAATACCTCCATTTTTTTGTACAAATCTTCCAATTTCATATTTGATTCTTTCAAACGCCCAGCTTTCCGAGCTTTCAAAATCATCATGGATTGTTTGTTTGTTGCTTTGGCTTTACTTGCCATGTTCATATTGGACTTAATATTCCGCTTATTGGTCACAATAATTTCCTGCAATTTATGCATTTGACCTCTTAATTTAGAAATCTGCTTATTCATACTTCGCAAATTATCCTTCAAATCTTCTACATAAGACTTCAAAATTCCGATAGGGTCAATTTGTACAAATAATCCAGTTATCCACCGCATAACTGACTTGTACATATAGCTCACTAGACCTCTTGCCTTTGGGTCTAACACAACATAAACTATCGCAGCTAAAACCATTAAGGTACCCGCTAAGTATAATGTATTCCCAAGAATAATTGGCAACATTGCAGAAGTCAATATACTATATAATAAATAACCTCCTCCTAATACCAGTCCTCCTAAAAATACTGCACCAGTTACGCCTTCAGGTCTTTGCCAAAACGATTTTGGTTTAAAATCTTCCATTTTTTGATTTAAGTTTGTTTATGTGCTTAGGGCTTAGGGCGAAGCGCTTCGGGTACTTTACCCTCTGCCCTCTACCCTCTGCCCTCAGCCAAGTTATTTCAAATACTTTTTCATCTTTTCTATATCTGCTCTTATCTGAGCAACTACAACTTGGTAGGAAGCTATAAAGTTATTTTTGGTCGTTTCTACTTTCGATACTGCACCAGAAATTTCTTTTTTAATTGCTCCTAATTCTTGTTGTGCTTGTTCTATTTCATTTGTTAATTTTTTGATATGCTTGGCTTTCTGTTGGATTCCAACTTCAAGGTCTTTTATCTGTTTTTCTCTTCCTCCAATTTGTCGAGACCTTTGATTTTCTAAAGCTTGCTCAAATTTTTGCTCCTCATGTTGTAATACCTTCAAATAATGTGCCGCAGCGTCTATCAATTTTTGAGGAGTGGCCCCCATCGTTTTTGCCATTGCAAAAGCAGATTGAAAACGCGTTTGCTCATCCATTGGCATTTTTTCCAATGACTTTAAAGACTCTTTATACTCTATGTAATCAAAGCCATCTAGGTTGTGCTTTTCCATCGCACCGAACATAATCTCAATGAACTTCGATGTGGCTTGCCCTTTACCAGCTGTTGGTGGCGTTACTGCTACACTTTCTGTTGGGGTAGATTTAACTTTGGTCGTCGATTTAGGTGGCGCTTTTTCTACCTTTTTTTTGGTAGTAGAGCTCGCTTTCTTTTTCTTACTGCTGCCCTCCTCTTCGACAAAGAATAATGATTTCAATTTATCCGCAAATCCCATGTATGTATTAAGCTTAAAAGTGTTGGAAAAGTTTGATTAAAACTAATGCCTTTAGATAAATACTTCTTTAAAATCTACAAAGTAATGAAATTTCAGATAATTATACAAAAAATTGTTAGTTATTGCTAATTTCTAATATATTTCATGCTAGGCTTCAATTCCTTGTATTTTGTTATTACAAAATTCAAAATATGCTACCAAAACCCGTTCTGGTGCTTCATCGTGTGGGTAATGTCCCACACCTTCTAAAATTGTTATATCGGGATTGGGCAAAATCTCTTGGCAATAGGTGGCTAAATGTCTCCCAGAGACTGGGTCCATTGGGCCATTGATTATTTTGATGGGTACACTTGCTTCCACAATCGCCTTTTTCCATCGACGGCCATTAGCTCTTCGGTCATTGATATACTTTATCAATTTGTGCGTAATTTTTGTCCCTTCATTATATTGACACAATTCAAAAAATTGATTAATCTCCTCCTCCGTTGCCTTTTTTTCACCATAAACATTGTGGAAACTTCGTCTAAGACTTCCTTTACTCACAAAACGATTAAAAAAAGCGCCCATCGGACTGTTTAGTATCTTTTGAATTAGCCGCGCACGATGTAATTCTGGAAATAAACCACCATTTAAAAAACAACAAGATAAAATTTGAAATCCGTTGTCGCCTCTTTCAGAAAAGGCAGCCAACATTTCTTGTGCTACCGAAACCCCATAATCATGGACCAACATATGCGCTTCTTTCACGCCTAAATGCGCTACAAAGGCTTCATGTAGTCTAGCTTGGTCGGTAATGGTATAGGTGTAATCTTTTGGCTTATCGGAATAGCCAAACCCAATCATATCAGGAGCAATTACTCGAAATTTCTTTGTTAACTCGTCCCAAGTTTTATGCCAATCCCATGATGATGTAGGGAATCCATGAATAAGTAATAAGGTTGGTCCTTCTCCGCCTTCCCAAAAGGCTATTTGGTGTTTTTTATAGCTAAAATAATTTGCCTGATTCTTCCATTGTGTAAAGTTCATGTCTCAAAAGTAATAAATAAGTAAAAATTCAACGATTATACAGTTCTTGGACAACTCAATATATCCTACTTTTGTTCTTTCTTTTCAAAACCATACAGTTTTGAGAATAGAGAGTAGAGAACAGAGACTTGATTATAAGTATACTGGAACATTTTGGGTTTTAAAACTATATATTTAGCTTTTTACCTGATTAATTAACTCTGCGCACTCTTTTCTAGATTTTTGTATAATTTTCAACTCTTTATTAAAAATGTTGTTTGAATTTTAGCAGCTAAAAATAATTATAAAAATAGTTAAATCATGTATAAGCAATTAATTTTTGCCTCTTTTCTACTATTACTCTTTGCCTGTGTCGATGCCGAAAGTGCTAAACACCATAATATCCAAGATGCTAAATGGACGGCGGTCATGGCCAACCACGATGTCGTGATGCCTATGATGGGGACAACCAATAAAGTCCGAAAAAAGTTAAAAACTTTAATTGCGGAACCAGAGAATTTACCTGCTGAAAAAGTGGAAAAAATCAATGCATTGATTGCTGACCTAGATAAAGCCGATGAAAGTATGATGGATTGGATGAATGGCTTCCCACAATTAAAAAAACTACAAGCAGAAAAAGACCATGCAGAAATTCTAAAATTTTTAGATGAACAGGATGTGGTCATCAAAGGAGTCGGTATAAAAATGACCAATAGCATTAAAGCGGGAATGGATTACATGGAAAAATTGGAGCAGTAGGCGGTTTTCAGTTGGCAGTTTTGCTTTAGGGTTCATTGAAGTTGAAATTGATTTTTTGAGGTTGAAGTTTAGATTTTCGGGAGTAGTGAGCAGTTTCAATAATTTTGTAAAGTGCGTATTTTATTTATGCTCAAATTTTAAATTAGTATGTATAAAGTTTTTGGAGGTCTATTAATGGGAATATTTCTTTTGGGTGCCTGTCAGGAAGGTCCTAAAACATTGCCGATTTTAGGTAATAAGGATGAAGTAGATGGTAAAACGGTTTATCATGAAATTCCTGATTTTGAATTCATTAATCAGGATAGCATGATTATTACGAATAAAACCTTTGAAGACAAGGCTTATATTTCTGACCATTTTTTTATTTCTTGTCCAACTATCTGTCCTAAATTATCTAAATCCATGTTACGGATTCATGATAAATTTAAAGCCGACCCCAATTTGTTATTACTCTCTCATTCGATTGATACAAAATATGATACGATTCCTCGTTTAAAAAAATATGCTACTAATCTAGGGGTCACCTCTGATAAATGGCATTTTGTAACGGGTGAAAAAGATGCCATTCTAAACATCGCCGAAGATTACTTCAATGTGGCACTAGAGGATAGCGATGCCCCTGGTGGATATAATCACAGCGGAAGATTGATTCTTATTGATAAAAATCGAAGAATTCGAGCTTTTTGTGATGGCACAGATTCAGAATCGGTCGATAAATTCATGGTAGATATTCAACATTTATTGAAGGAGATGGAAGGGAAGATGTAGATTAATTCAAAATAAGGCGTGTCAGAAATACTTGTTACATGTGATTTTTGACACGGAAGGACACGGATTTTAACTGTTTCTTTGCTTGATTTGCTCTAGGTCGTGTTCAAAACATAATAATTCATAAATTAAAACCGTGTCTTTCCTTGTCAAAAAACAAACTTCGTATACGCCTTATTTAAAATGTGAAATTTTAAATCTAAAAGTAATAAAAAATCCGTTGGCAAAACCTATTTTATATCATATCAGATTGTTTTGATATTCAATACTTACTATGCAAAAATATTTACTACCTATTTGCTTCCTCTTTTCCTTCTTCGCCTTGCTCAACTGTAACCAAAAACCCTATGCCCACGGCAAAATAATGTACGAAAACTTCTGCGTAAATTGCCATATGGAAGATGGGTCTGGCCTTGGCGGCAATATTCCCCCTTTAGCCAACGCAGACTACCTAACCAAACATGCCGACAAAATAGCCTGCATCATAAGATATGGTATTACCGAACCAATCGAAGTCAACGGTAAAACATACACTACCCCAATGGCAGGAGTCCCCCAATTAACAGATGTAGAAATTGCCAATATTATCAATTACATCAATCACGAGTGGGGCAACGATAATGGGTACACCACCATCAAGCAAGTTCAAACACAATTGGAGAATTGTAAGTGAGTCCACAGATTATTGTAAGGCACTTCCAAGCTCTTAATCCCTAGTCCTCAATTTACATTCGATTTTAAAAACAACTATCCCTTTTTTAGGGTTACTAAATATTCTTATTTATCTTGCGAGCAATCAAAAAATTAAATCTATTTTTTAAAAATATTATAAAATATGAGTTTTAAAGGGACCAAAGATTATGTGGCGACCAAAGAATTGCAAATAGCCGTTAATGCAGCCGTTCACCTACAACGTCCTTTATTGGTAAAAGGAGAGCCGGGCACAGGAAAAACCCTTCTAGCACACGAAATTGCGAAGGCTTTAAAAAAGCCAATTTATACGTGGCACGTCAAGTCTACTACCCTAGCACAGCAAGGCTTATACGAATATGACGCCGTTTCTCGTTTAAGAGATTCTCAGTTGAATGATGGCGATGTGAGCGATATTTCAAAATATATCAAAAAAGGAAAACTCTGGGAAGCTTTTGAAGCCAAAGAAAGTGTGGTCTTATTAATTGATGAAATTGATAAAGCAGATATAGAATTCCCCAATGACCTTTTATTAGAATTGGACAAGATGGAATTTTACGTATATGAATTGCAAAAAACCATCAAAGCAAAGCATCGTCCTATTATTATTATCACTTCTAATAATGAGAAGGAATTACCTGATGCCTTTTTGAGAAGATGTTTATTCCACTATATCCGTTTCCCAGATGTGGATACGATGAAAGATATTGTAGACGTTCATTTCCCAAAAATCGAAAGAGAATTAGTCGGCAACGCACTAGGTCTTTTTTACAAAATTAGAGAAGTTAGAGGCTTGAAGAAAAAACCTTCAACAAGTGAATTGATTGATTGGCTCAAACTGATTCTAATGGAAAAAATACAAGCTGGAGCATTAGAAGATTTTGATTTAATGGCAGCCATGCCTCCCCATGCCCACGCCTTAATGAAAAACGAATCAGATATTAATCTACTAGAGGAATTGAGACGGATGAAACGGAAGTACTAGTAGTAGGCAGTATGACAGTAGGCAGTTCGCAGTTGCCCAGATTCATCACTCACAACTCATCACTCATAACTAAAAAAAATGTCCATAACCGTTGTCATAATAGCTGTTACTTGTTTGATTTCTTATCAAGCGTTCAACGATGCTAATTTAAAAAGTAAATTACTACATCGCCCCTATTTGGAACACAAAGACAAAGAGTATTATAGGCTTTTGTCTCATGGTTTTATCCATGCCGATATGACACATCTGCTCATCAATATGTATGTATTGTACATTTTTGGGGAATATGTGGAGAATACTTTTTTAGCTATGTTCGGTGCTATGAAAGGTCGATTATTCTACATTTTAATGTACCTTTTAACCATTATTGCAGCCTCTTTATATACGCATTATCAACATAAAAACAACAGCTATTATGCCGCTTTAGGGGCTTCTGGTGCGACTTCAGGGATTCTATTTTCCTTTATTTTATTTAACCCTTGGAGTACCTTATTGCTATTTTTTGTGATTCCTTGTCCTGCTATTTTTGCCGCTATTTTATATTTGGGCTATTCTTCTTGGGCTAGTAAAAATTCTAAAGATAATATTGGTCATGATGCACACTTTTTTGGAGCAGTCTTTGGTTTCTTGTTTACCATTGCCTTGAACCCTAGCATCTTTCAAAATTTCTTGTCGCGGATTATGAACGAGTCGCCTTTTTGGTAGGATATTCCAAGTGAAGTTTTATTAGGAGTTCAGATTAGGGGATTGGAAAAATTAAATCTACTCGATATTACCGTATGCACACATTTGGCTAATTACTTAAAAAGGTGCCTTTAGGTACCGAAAATGGGTAATCAATGGATATCAACGATTGACATTTGTGCCGTAGGTACAAAACATGGCGTTCAAACCCACGTTTCGTACCTACGGCACGGTTAGAAGGAAGGAAGTTTCTTTAGTTTTACCTTTACCTATATTTGATACCTACGGCATCTTTTAATGGCTGTTCCCCATTTTGAAATAAGTATTCCTCGAAACGCCGCTCTTATTTTCCCGTACCACTCACTATATTTTCATCAAAACCATCCATATGCCTGATTCTACTTCTGATAAAAGTCCTTGGACCATACTAGATACAACTATTCCTTATGATAATCCTTGGATTCAAATTCAACATAATGAGGTCTTAACTCCTGCAGGAACACCCGGTATTTATGGGGTGGTGCACTATAAGAACTATGCGGTGGGCATCTTACCTTTAGATAAGGATTTGAATACCTACTTAGTAGGACAATATCGTTTTCCACTAAAGCAATACTCTTGGGAAATACCCGAAGGCGGTTGCCCTGAAGGAACAGACTTATTGGCTACAGCAAAAAGGGAACTAAAAGAAGAAGTTGGGCTAACGGCAGAAAAATGGGCACCTTTGATGACCATGCATTTGTCTAATTGTATAGCAGATGAAGTGGCTCACGTTTTTATCGCCCAAGATTTAACCGAAGGCGAATC